>DAIOWG010000266.1:0-4707 GCA_036758645.1 Dokdonella sp.
CGCGACAAGCTGCGCGCCGAGAAGATCATGCAGGACAAGCTGTTCGAGAAGCAGCGCGCGGGCAAGATCGAGATCATCTGGAACCACGCCGTCGACGAAGTGCTCGGAGACGACCGCGGCGTCACCGGCATGCGCCTGCGCAGCACGCTCGACGGCAGCACGCACGAGATCGAGGTGACCGGTGCATTCATCGCGATCGGCCACACGCCGAACACCTCGATCTTCGACGGCCAGCTCGAGATGAAGAACGGCTACATCACGATCCGCACCGGCCTCGAAGGCGGCGCGACCGCGACCAGCGTGCCCGGCGTGTTCGCCGCAGGCGACGTCGCCGACCAGGTCTACCGGCAAGCCGTGACCTCGGCCGGCTTCGGCTGCATGGCCGCGCTCGATGCCGAGAAGTTCCTGGACAAGGGCTGATGCGGACCGGCGCGCGGGGAATCCCGCATCCACGGTGCACGACCCGAAGGCCGCGGGCTTGTTCCAGGCGCCTCCCTTCGTGTACCCGGTGAATCTGCCTTCGTGTCATTCGTGACCCGTACTCTCCGCGTCGGCAACCGCGAGTGAGGGCGAGCTTCCACGAGCACATCGAGGAGATTCCGCAACACGCGTGGAATGCGCTGCTGCCGGACGACAATCCGTTCCTCGACCATCGTTTCCTCGCCGGACTCGAACGATTCGGCTGCGTCGAGCCTGCGCACGGATGGCTGCCGCACCATCTGGCGTTGCATGACGATGGGCGCCTGGTCGCCGCGGCGCCGCTCTACCTCAAGGGCAACTCGCACGGCGAGTTCGTGTTCGACTGGAGCTGGGCGCATGCGTATGCCGAGCACGGGCTCGAGTACTACCCCAAGCTGCTCTGCGCGGTGCCGTATTCGCCCGTGACCGGGCCGCGCCTGCTGGTCGGCCGCGGCAGCTCCGCCGGCGAGTGGCGGGGGCTGCTCGTCGATGCGATGCGCAAGCGCGCGGTCGAACTCGGCCTGTCCTCGGCGCACGCGAATTTCACCGGCGCGGACGACGCCGGTCCGTTCAAGGCAGCCGGCTGGCTCGCGCGCTTCGACTGGCAGTTCCACTGGAGCAATCGCGGCTGGCCGGACTTCGACGCGTTCCTCGCCGACCTGTCCGCGCGCAAGCGCAAGAACATCCGCCAGGAACGTACGCGCGTCGCGCGCGCGGGCATCGAATGCAGCATCCGGCACGGCGACGAACTCGACGACGCAGACTGGGCCGACCTGCATGCGTTCTACCTCGCGACGTTCGCGGACCACGGCAACCACCCGGCGCTGACGCTCGACTTCTTCCGCCACCTCGGGCGCGCGATCCCGCGCAACGTGGTCGCGGTGCTCTGCAGGCGCGCCGGGCGCACGATGGCCGGCGCGCTGATGCTGCGCAGTTCCACCACGCTGTACGGACGCTACTGGGGTGCGCGCGAGCAAGTCGACGGGCTGCACTTCGAGGCCTGTCATTACCAGGGCATCGACTACTGCCTGCGCGAGCGCCTGGCGCACTTCGAGCCCGGGGCGCAGGGCGAACACAAACTCGCGCGTGGCTTCGTGCCGACTCGCACGCACTCGTTCCACTGGATCGCCGATGCGCGCTTCCGCGCGGCGATCTCGCATGCACTCGCTCGCGAAGCCGAGGTGCTCGGCGACTACCGCGCCGAGCTCGACCGCCATTCGCCGTACGCGCGCACCGACGCGACCGACGACGCACGAGGGCCCGCATGATCCGCCTGCCCTGGCTGGATCCCGCCGATCCGGATGCATTTCCGCCGGTCGAGCGCGCGATGGGCCAGCCCGACGGCCTGCTCGCGGCCGGTGGCGACCTGTCGCCGGCGCGCCTGCTCGCAGCCTACCGGCGCGGCATCTTCCCGTGGTACTCCGAAGGCGAGCCGATTCTCTGGTGGTCGCCCGCGCGTCGCACGGTATTCGATACCGCCACCCCGCACGTGCCACGGCGACTCGCACGCTGGCTGCGCGGCTGCGACTGGACGATCCGCACCGACAGCGCGTTTGGCGCGGTCATGCGTGCGTGCGCGCGCACCCGGCGCGATGGCGACGGCAGCTGGATCGGCGCATCGATGATCGCGGCCTACGAACGCCTTCACGGCCTCGGCCATGCGCATTCGGTCGAGGCCTGGGACGGCGACGAGCTCGTCGGCGGCCTCTACGGCGTCCGCATCGGGCGCATGTTCTTCGGCGAGTCGATGTTCAGCGCCGAGACCAACGGCTCCAAGGTGGCCCTGCTCGCGCTGTGCCGCCTGCTCGACGAACATGGCTGTCCGCTGCTGGATGCGCAGGTGGCCTCCGCGCACCTGTTCACGCTCGGCGCGCGCGAAATGCCGCGCGCCGCGTTCTGCGCCGAGGTCGCGCGACTCGCCGATCTGCCGTTGGGATCACCGGCATGGCCGCCGGCTTGCGCGCGCATCGATGCCGCTGCGCTGGCCACGCCGCGACGCGAGTAACCCGCCTGGAAGCGCGGAAATCCGCGACCCGTGGCGCAGCTTGCACGGGTCTTGCTTCCCGCGACCGCCCGAACATGGCAGAATCTCGCGCCTTTGCCGGCCGACCCGGCCCCGCTGCCCCCAAGGAAACAATGTCCAAAGACGACGTCATCGAGATGGAGGGTTCGATCCTCGAGACCCTGCCGAACACGATGTTCCGCGTGAAGCTCGAAAACGGGCACGTGGTCACCGCGCACATTTCGGGCCGCATGCGCAAGAACTACATCCGCATCCTGACCGGCGACAAGGTCAAGGTCGAGATGACGCCCTACGACCTGACCAAGGGTCGCATCACCTACCGCATGAAGTAACCCGGTCGTTCCGAGGCGTCGCAATGGACCGCGCCCAGCTCCTGCGCCTCATGCCTCGCGACAAGGACGACGCCGATGGCGCCCGCGCGATCGTCGAGATCGGCTTGCCTGCCGCGGCGCCGGTCCTCTGCGAGATCATCCAGCTCCTCCGCACGCACGACTCCGTCGTCGCGACGGAATTTGCGCGGCTGCTTGCCGTGCATCCCGGGCCAAGCTGGAGTGAAGTCGCCAGCGAACTGCAGCTCGGAAGGAACGATGCGATCAAGCACGCGCTGGTCGCCTCGGTCGTGTGCCGCTGGCCCGCCGAATGGGTGGCCAAGGTCGCGCCGGCACTGCAGATCGTGGCGACGCACGCGGGTTTCTTCGAAACCGATCTCCTTTGCATCGACCTGCTGGAGCGCCACGCGCTCGCCGACCGCGCAGGGTTGAGGGACTGGCTCGCCTTCAAGGAGGCACGCCTCGAACGGCACCGCGCACTGGCCGGAGCGATCGCGGCACGCCTGCGCGAAGGCTGAAATGAAAGAGGCCGGGACCTTGCGATCCCGGCCTCCCTGCGTCGCGGCATGGTGCCTTACTCGACCACGGCCGGCAGCTTTTCCGCCGATTCGGTCGACACCGCGAGCTTTCCGTCCTGCACCGACAGCGCGACCTTGCCACCTTCGGACAGCTTGCCGAACAGCAATTCGTCGGCGAGCAGGCGCTTGACGTTCTCCTGGATCACGCGTGCCATCGGCCGCGCGCCCATCTGCGGGTCGAAGCCATGCTCGGCCAGCCAGCGCCGCGCGTCCGCGTCCACGTGCAGCGCGACGTGCTTCTCCTGCAATTGCGACTCCAGCTCGATCAGGAACTTGTCGACCACGCGCAGGATGTGCTCGAAGTCGAGCGCATTGAACTGCACGACCGCGTCGAGGCGATTGCGGAACTCCGGCGTGAACGCGCGCTTGAGCGCTTCCATCGCGTCGGTCTGGTGGTTCTGCTCGACGAAGCCGATCGTGCGCCGCGCGGCGGCCTGCGCACCGACGTTGGTGGTCATCACGACGATCACGTTCTTGAAGTTCGCCTCGCGCCCATTGGTGTCGGTCAGGGCGCCGCGGTCCATGATCTGCAACAGGATGTTGTAGACGTCCGGGTGCGCCTTCTCGATCTCGTCGAGCAGCAGCACGCAGTGCGGGTGCTTGACGATCTGCTCGGTCAGCAACCCGCCCTGGTCGAAGCCGACGTATCCCGGGGGCGCGCCGATCAGTCGCGACACCGAATGCGCCTCCATGTACTCGGACATGTCGAACCGCACGAGCTCGATCCCGAGCTGCATCGCGAGCTGGCGCGTGACTTCGGTCTTGCCCACGCCGGTCGGGCCGGTCAGCAGGAAGCAGCCGATCGGCTTGGCCGGGTTGCCGAGCCCGGAGCGCGCCATCTTGATCGCGCCCGAGAGCTTGTCGATCGCGTCGTCCTGGCCGAACACGACCATCTTGAGGTTGCGGTCGAGGTTGCGCAGCACGTCTCGATCGGACGCCGAGACCTGCTTGGGCGGGATGCGCGCCATCCGCGCGACGATGAACTCGATGTCGGGCACGTCCACGCGTCCGCTGCGATCGGCTTCCGGCAACAGGTGCTGTCGCGCGCCGGCCTCGTCGATCACGTCGATCGCCTTGTCCGGCAGCAGCCGGTCCGCGATGTGCTTGACCGACAGATCCACCGCCGCCTTCAGCGCGTCGTTGGTGTACTCGACCTTGTGGTGCTCCTCGAAGCGCGTCTTGAGTCCCTTGAGGATCTCGAAGCTGTCGGCAATCGAAGGCTCGACCACGTCGATCTTCTGGAAGCGCCGCGCGAGCGCGCGATCCTTCTCGAACACGCCGCGGTATTCCTGGAACGTGGTCGAGCCGATGCAGCGCA
>DAIOWG010000267.1:0-4694 GCA_036758645.1 Dokdonella sp.
ATCTCGCGCGCCTGCTGCTCCAGCGCGGCACGCAAACGCGCGCCGATGCCGCGACGCCGGCACCCGGGATCCACCAGGCCGGCCGAGGCCCACGGGGCGAGATGGGGAACCGCGGGCAGCGGCTCGGCCTTGAGCACCGCCAGACCGCAGGGACCGCCCTCGACGAATGCGACGAACCCGATCGGCAGCCGGGTCGCACTCGAGAACGCGAGCAGGTCCGCGCGCGCGTCGCCCGGGCCCGACGGCCCGTAGTACTCGGGCCATTCGGCCTCGAGCAGGCGCTGCAATTCAGGGAGCGCCTCGGGATGCTCGCACAGCCGTGCGATCGCCACCGGCAACGGCATCATCCCCGACCACCGCCGTTGCCGCGCGCGACGCGCTTGCCCGGTCCCTTCGGTTCGCCGCCCCGGGTGAACGCAGGCGGGTAGTAGAAGTTGAGCGTCTTCAGCAGCGCGCGGCCGGTGTTGCGGATCTCGTGGCGTTCGCGCCGCTCGATCACGAGCAGCACGCCGGGTTTCAGCGCGATCCGCTTGCCGTCGACGGTCGCGACGCCGCTGCCTTCGACGACGTAGAGCCACTGGTCGGCACCGCGATGGTGGTTGTCCGCGCCCCCTTCGCAGCCGCCCGGTTCGAGCACCATCTCGGCCGCCTGCGCCTTCCGCACTTCGAAGGCGACGCGGTAGCCCTTCCCGAACCGCAAGGTCTTGCGATGCATGTCTCCGTTCCCGTGCCGCCCATTACCGCGTCACAATGCAGCAATTCCCACGTATGACGCATGAATCGCATGCTCCGACCGTTCGCCCTGAATGCAGGCCGGAGGTCGGAGTCCAAGGGCCGGATTGCATCGCGGCTGCATCACGGGTGCGCTTCGACTCCGCGCCCTGCGGGCGCTGCGCTCGGCGCGAACGGTTGGGAAGGGAGCGGCGCCACACGCCCGTGTCTTCGCCCCCGTTCGCCCCGAGCGCAGGCCGAGGCGAAGTCGAACGGCCCCGCACGCCCTCAGCGCGGCCATGCCGACACGAGCCGCAATCCGATCCAGACCGCCGCGAGCCCGAGCACGATGCTCGCGACGACGTACGCCATCGCGACGCCCCAGTCGCCGCGCCGCATCAGTTGCACCGCTTCCAGCCCGAACGTCGAGTACGTCGTGAAGCCGCCGAGTACGCCGGTGAACAGGAACAGCCGTGCCTCCGCGCCAAGCGCATCCGATCGGGCGACCGCCCCCGCGAGCAGGCCCACGACCAGGCATCCCAGCACATTGACCGCGAACGTCGCCCACGGGAAGCGTGACGACGCGCCGAACTGCAGAACGACAAGTCCGAGCTGATGGCGCGCGACCGATCCGATGAAACCGCCGATCCCGACGAGCAGGAGCGCGTTCAAGACGCCGGGTCGAACTGGAACACGCGCAGCTCCTGCGCGCACCGGCACGCACGCGCGATGCGTGCGGCCCACGCGATCGCGTCCTCGCGCGTCGGCAGCTCGAGCACGGTGAAGCCGCCATCGAGGTTCGGTCCCTGCGGATAGCCGCCCGTCGCGACCGCGCCCTCCGCCGAGACGCGCACGGGAGGCACGCTCTCGTCGATGCCGCCGCCGAACACGTAGACGCCGGCCTGCTTGGCCTCTTCGATCACCGCATGCGCATCGCGCACGACGGCGTCCCATTCGCCATCCGGCACGACCATCGCCGCGCTCGGGAACGAGATCAGGTACTTGGACATGGCTATCGACCCTCGGTTGCGACCGGGTGGATCTTGCCACGGCACCTGCGGTCGCGAAACGCATGCGCTCGAACGCGCGTCAGGCGCTCGCCAACAACAGGCATGCCCAGTACAGGCCGATCGCAAGCTGCACCGAGAACGCGACGAAGCGAATCGTCACCGCAAGTGCCGACAGCGACGCCAGGTGCACGAGCGACTGGAACACGCGCGCACCGAGCAGCAGGTATGCAAGCGGATCGGTGATCGCGCTGTGATCGGTGGCGATCGCGACCAGCATCAGGCCGCCGAGCACCGGCAGGTTCTCGATGCAGTTCGCATGCGCGCGCGCGAGCCGCTGCATGAACGGCGACAGGTTCGCGTTGTCGGGCGTGAACGCGTTCGCCGGCACCTTGCGCGCCAGGACGAGCCGGGTGCGCAGGACCTCCATCAGCGTCAACAGCAGCAGCGTCCAGCCGATGAACGCGGTCAGTGCGATCGCGGTGGGCGATGACATCGATGGTCTCCCGAAGCATTCCGCACGCGGGCTGGTCTTGCCATGCGTGTCCGATGTGTCGCGCGACGCGAAACTGGCGGCGGCGTGCTCGAGCGCCGCCGCCGATCGTCAGTCCCTGGACCAGACGATGTCGATGCCATCGGAACTGCCTACCGCGCGCCTGAGCATATCGACGAAGCCGGCGCTCGCGCCGAGATGTTCGAGCGCATCGATGGCCGTGGCTTCCACGAAGTAATCCTGATCCTTCGAGGATTCCTCCTCCATGTGGCCGATCAGGATATCCAGGTCGCCTTCGGAGATTTCCCCGATGAGTCGCTGCGTTCCCTTCTCTGAAATGCGAATGCCCATTCTGGTTCCTTGCTGGTGAAGTGACGGTCGAGTGGCTGCCCCGCGTCAGGCGTGCGCATCGTCGAGCTCTTCATGCCCCTCGAGCTCGGGCGGGTCCAACCTGTGCAATTCGTAGCGGCCCGCGAGCACGCCCAGCACCTCATCGACGAGCGCGCAACGGCGGGGGCTCTTGATCTGATGGTGCATGGACGTGAACGTGTCGACGGACACCTTCCGGCCCGACTCGACGATCCAGATCCACGAGTCGCCCTGCAGCCCCGACTCGACATGCCGGAAATGTGCGCCGAGCAACGCCGCCAGTGGCGCGTGCGCATCGTCGTAGGACCCATCGTACCGGAGTTCGGCGAATATCATCGGATCCACGCTCAGTGGAAAAGGCCGACCGCGAGTTCCGCCCACACGACGAGTGCGGTCGCGCCGACGGCAGCCGCCGCCCACAGCCGTCGTCCGCGCGTGCTCAGGCGACGCATGGCATACGTCGCCAGGGCACCGGCCCCGAAAAGCAGCAGTGCGCCCGCGAGGAAATCCATCGCGCCCCAATCGATCTCGTGCGAGAACTGCATCGCGACTGCCGGAACGAGCAGCACGCCGATCGTGCCGACTGCGACACGGGCCAGGTCCTTGCGCCACGGATGCGGGGTCATGGGCTCGTCTCCGAATCGAAGGGGCATGGAGGTTCAGCGTCCGACGCGATAGCGCGCGAGGCGCTGCTCCAGCGTGCCGGCGTGCAGCTCGAACAGGTGGTTGTCGAAATCATGGAAGTACAACGATACGCCCTCGCCTTCGACGCGATCCCGCGGCGCGCGAATCTCCACGCCAAGCGCTTCCAGCCTCGCCCGGTAGTTCGGAATGTCCGATTCCGCCACCTCGAATGCGACATGCTGGTACGAGCGCACGGCCGGAGGTTCTCCCTGCATCGCCGCCAGCCAGACGCCGCCGAGCAGGAAGAACTTCTCGCGCGACAACGAGAAGTCGTGCTCCGAGCTGTCGTACACCTCGCGCGCACCGAGTCCGTCGCAGAGGAACGCGGCCATCCGGTCGAGGTCGCGCACGATGAAGGTGATGTGGCTGAGACCTTTCATGGACCGTCGCGTAGCGGACAGGAACGAACGGCGGATGCGCGATTCCCGCAGGATGCGGGACTGCTGTCAAGCCGCGGCAGCCGTCACCGGGCCGATGCGGCGCACGCCCTGGTCAGCGCATCCAGTTCCTTGAACAGCGACGGGTCCTCGGTGCTGAAGTTGAAACAGGATTTCCCCTGCATTTTCTTCCTGAGGCCGTCGCTGATGCCGTCCAGCAGCGCAGGCTGCTCGTAGATGGGCATCAGGTGGTAGCTCACATACGACTTCCTGACCTGCACTGCGCCGAAGAATGCCGGCTTGGCCTTCGGCGTGGCACCGGGGATTTCGATGTAGAGGTGGTCGGGCGCATCGGTCTTCACCGACATGCCGGAGGAGTGCTTGCGAAGCAGCTTGGACAGTGCTGCGAACACCGCATCGAAATCCTTCATGGCTCGGCTCCCTCCTCGTGGGTTGTCGATCGCTTCCGATGTTCGCTGTCGCGCCGAGAAGAGGCAACCGTGACCGCCGCAATGGCCAACGCGCACGTATCCACGTGCCACGGCGGCCCGAACGGCTTGTCAGACCGCACCGGCACTCAACGCCTGCATCAACCGAGACTTGAGCTCCAGGAACTGCCCGTCGCCATAGACGGGCTGGGTGATTCGAATCGGCTCGATGGCTCGCCCTTCGAATGGGTCACCCGCGTACCGCGGAAAGAAATGCATGTGC
Source organism: Dokdonella sp. (assembly GCA_036758645.1). Classification (GTDB taxonomy): domain Bacteria; phylum Pseudomonadota; class Gammaproteobacteria; order Xanthomonadales; family Rhodanobacteraceae; genus Dokdonella_A. The sequence continues at coordinate 4,353 of DAIOWG010000267.1, forward strand.
AGGTGCGGCAGCGTGTTGCCATGAATCTCGTAGTTGAGCTTGACCGAACCGGTGATGGGAGACAAAGCAGACGAAACCCGATGTGCGTCCCGAATGAACGCCGCCGATTGGTCGATGGTGAGGTCGTGCAGATCAACGGCATGCACGCGCGAGACGAGACATACGTATCCGACCATCGGCGCATGCTCCGACATGGTGAGCCATGCTGCGCCTAACGTCGCGATGACATTGAGCGGTCGGCCGCGCAGGCATATCGGGCAAGCAGTGCCGTCACACAGTCGCTGCCACTCGGCAGGAGAGTTCCACTTGCTCAAGACGTGTGACTCCTTGTGCTGTGTGGCC
>DAIOWG010000268.1:0-542 GCA_036758645.1 Dokdonella sp.
GGGCTTGGGCCGCTGCGGCAGGGCCTCGGCGTCGTGCGCGGTGAAGAAGAAGCCGCCGGCTTCGCGGTCCTCGAAGCGCAGCAGCAGCGTGTCCGCGAGTTCGATCGCCCAGTCGAGGTCGCGCCGGCTCCAGCGCACGCGCAGCATCGCGAGCAGCGCGTCGAGCAGGAACGCGTGGTCGTCGAGATAGCCCGCGAACTTCGCCGCGCCGCCCGCATGACTCGCGTGGAGACGTGCGTCGCGCCATGCGTGGTCGTGCAGGAAGTCGAGCGCACGCTGGGCCTCGCGCAGCAACGGCCGATCGGCGAGCTGCAGCGCCGCGCGTGCGGCAGCGCCGATCGCGAGCGCATTCCACGCGGTCAGGATCTTGTCGTCGAGGCCGGGCCGCGCGCGCCGGGCGCGCGCCGCCAGCAGCTTCGCGCGCGCGCCGGCCAGCCGCTGCTGCGCCTCGGCGGGCGCGAAACCGAGCTCGCGCGCGACGTCGTCGAGCGGACGATCGACGACGAGGTGCCACGCGTGTCCCTCGAAGTTCGCCTCGCGCC
>DAIOWG010000268.1:552-4665 GCA_036758645.1 Dokdonella sp.
CAAATACTCGGGGACGAACTGGGCCTCGCGCGCGAGCCCGTAGTGCAACGCGACGACCGCATGCTCCTCGGCGTCAAGCAACGCGCGCACCTCGTCGGCGCCCCAGACGTAATAGCGACCTTCCTCGCCTTCGGAGTCGGCGTCCAGCGAACTCCAGAATCCGCCGCCAGGCGCGCGCAACTCGCGTTCGAGCCATGCGGCGCAGTCGCGCGCAGTCTCGCCGAACGATGGCTGCGCGAACGCGCGCGCCGCCCGCGCATACAGCGGCAGCAGCTGCGCGTTGTCGTACAGCATCTTCTCGAAGTGCGGGATTTCCCAGCGCTCGTCGACGCAGTAGCGAAAGAAGCCGCTGCCGAGATGGTCGTGGAGTCCGCGCGTGGCCATGCGCTCGAGCGTGAGCCGCGCCATCGGCGCGAGGTCGTCGTCGCGGTCGCACGCGAGCAGCAGTTCCAGCTCGCTCGCGTGCGGGAACTTCGGCGCACCGCGATGGCCGCCGTTGTCGGCATCGAAGCCCGCGCGAATGCGCGCGAGCGCGAGTCGCAGCGGCGAGTCGTCGAGTGCGCCCGCGTGCGGTGCCTCGCGACCGTGCTCGTCGAGGAAGCGAGCGAGCGCCGCATTCTGCGCGCGCAGTTCGCCCGGTTTTTCATCGAACCAGCGGCGCACGCCCTGCAGCACCTGCACGAACGATGGCAGCCCGTGACGCGGCGTCTTCGGAAAATAGGTGCCTGCGTAGAACGGCACGAGGTCGTCCGGCGAGAGGAACACGGTCAGCGGCCAGCCGCCGCCGCGCCGCGCGAGCGCCTGGTGCGCGAGCTGGTAGACCTTGTCGATGTCGGGCCGTTCCTCGCGGTCGACCTTGATGTTGACGAACAGCGCGTTCATGACCTCCGCGGTCTTCGCGTCCTCGAAGCTCTCGTGCGCCATCACGTGGCACCAGTGGCACGCGGAGTAGCCGATCGACAGCAGGATCGGGCGGCGTTCCCCGCGCGCGAGCGCGAGCGCCTCCTCGCACCACGGCCACCAGTCCACCGGGTTGTCGGCGTGCTGGTGCAGGTACGGACTGGTTTCGGCCGCGAGTCGGTTCGCCATGGCGGCACGGTGCACCGGTACGGCTGCGCTGTAAACCGTGGTGCGCGTCGGACTAGACTGGGCCCTTTCCGGAGGGGGCCGCGCATGTCCCGGAGCGTCCACGATTTCCATGACGATCCGCGCAACGCGGACATCAGGATCTGGATCAACGGCGATCTCAGGCCACGCGCCGAGGCGACGGTGTCGGTGTTCGACAGCGGCTTCGTGCTCGGCGACGGTGTCTGGGAGGGCCTTCGCGTCGCGGGTGGGCATCCGCTGTTCCTCGACGCGCAGCTCGACCGGATGTACGAGGGCTCTAAGGCGATCGCGCTCGACATCGGCATCGGCCGCGCGCAATTGGTCGATGCGCTGTACGCGACACTCGCGGCCAACGGCATGCACGACGGCGTGCACCTGCGCCTGATGGTCACGCGCGGACCCAAGCGCACGCCGTACCAGGATCCACGCGCGTCGGCCGGGCCCGCGACGATCGTGATCCTGCCCGAGTTCAAGCAGCCGCGCCCCGAAACGCTCGCGCGTGGACTCTCGCTGTTCACCGTGCACGTGCGGCGCGGTTTTCCCGACGTGCAGGACCCGAAGCTCAACAGCCACAGCAAGCTCAACTGCATCACGGCCTGCATCCAGGCGATCGAGGCCGGTGCCGACGAGGCCTTGATGCTCGACCCGCACGGGTTCGTCGCGACCTGCAACTCGACCCATTTCTTCATCGTGCGCGGCGGCGAGGTCTGGACCTCGAGTGGCGACTACTGCCTCGGCGGCATCACGCGTGCGAACGTGTTGCGCGTCTGCCGCGAAGCGGGGATTCCCGCGTTCGAGAAGAACTTCAGCCTGACCCAGGTCTACGGGGCCGACGAGGCCTTCTGCACCGGCACCTTCGCCGGCGTGGTTCCGGTGCGCAGCATCGATGGACGCGTGCCCGCCGCGCCGGTACCGGGACCGATGGTGCAGCGCCTGCAGCAGCTCTACCTCGCGCTCGCAGCGCGCGACGTCGCCGAGCGCGCGCGGGAGCGCGGCGCGTGAAGCCGTTGCGGATCGCCGTGTGGAGCGGCCCGCGCAACCTGTCGACCGCGATGATGCGCGCGTGGGAGAACCGCGGTGACTGCGCGGTCAGCGACGAGCCGCTGTATGCGCACTACCTGCACGCGACCGGCCTCGACCATCCCGCGCGCGACGCCGTCATCGCCGCCGGCGACACCGACTGGCGGCGCGTCGCGCAGGCGCTGACGCAGGGCCCGGTGCCCGGCGACCTGCCGGTCTGGTACCAGAAGCACATGAGCCACCACCTGCTGCCGTCGATCGACGACGCCTGGATCGCCGCGCTGCGCAACGTGCTGTTGATCCGGGACCCGCGCCAGGTCGTCGCGTCGTACGTGAAGTCGCGCGCGGCGGTCACGCCGGATGACATCGGCCTGCCGCAACAGGTCCGCCTGTACGATCGCCTCGCCGCGCTCGGACCGCCGCCGCCGGTCATCGATGCGGGTGCGTTCCTGCATGCGCCCGAGGCGCACCTGCGGCACCTGTGCGCCGACCTTGGCGTGGACTACACGCCCCGGATGCTGTGCTGGCCAGCGGGATCGCGCGACAGCGACGGGATCTGGGCGCCACACTGGTACGAACGCGTGTGGGCATCGACCGGGTTCGAGCCGCCGAACGACGAGGTGCCGGCGCTCGCGGGCCGCGGTGCCGCGGTCGCGGCGGCCTGCATGCCGGCGTACGAGCGCCTGCGCGCGCTTCGCGTGCGCGTCTGACGCGCGCAGCGCCGCCCTCGATTGCGCGTCATCGCGCGGGCCGCTACCGTGCACAGCCCGCCGACGAGCATGCGCCCGTGTCCGATTCGATCGAACTGCCCGCCCTCTGGCTCAAACGCGGCGAAGATGCGCGCCTGCGCGCCGGGCATCTGTGGGTGTTTTCGAACGAGGTGGATGTCGCGCGCTCGCCATTGTCGGGATTCGAGCCCGGCGACCACTGCGCGATCGTCGATCATCACGGCAAGCCGATCGGCGTCGGCTACGTGAACCCGAACTCGCTGATCGCGGCGCGCCTGGTGTCGCGCGGGCTCGAGCATGCGATCGACCGCTCGCTGCTCGTGCATCGCCTCAACGTCGCACTCGCACTGCGCGAGCGGCTCTACGCCGAGCCGTACTACCGCCTCGTGTTCGGCGAATCCGACGGACTGCCCGGCCTCGTGATCGATCGCTTCGGCGACGTGCTGGTCGGCCAGTCGACGACGGTCGGCATGGAGCGGCTCAAGGAAGCGGTCACGGAGGCCGTCGTCAAGGTGCTCAAGCCGCGCCAGTTCTGGTGGAAGAACGATGGCGGCGCGCGCGCGCTCGAACAGCTCCCGCAGTATGCAGACCTCGGGTACGGCGAATACGGCGGCGAAACGTTCGCGCGCGAGGCGGGTCTCGCGTTCGCGATCGATCCGGTCGGCGGCCAGAAGACCGGATGGTTCTACGACCAGCGCGAGAATCGCGACCAGCTCGCGCGTTTCGTCAAGGGCAAGCGCGTGCTCGACATGTTCAGCTACCTCGGTGGCTGGGGCCTGCGCGCGGCGGCCGACGGTGCGAGTGAGGTCACCTGCGTCGACGCTTCTGCCTCGGCCGTGGAGGCGATCGCGCGCAATGCGCAGCGCAACGGCCTCGCCGACCGCGTCACCGCGGTGCGCGCGGATGCGTTCGAGCACCTGAAGGCATTGCGCGAGGCACGCGAGGCATTCGACGTCGTGATCCTCGACCCGCCGGCGTTCATCAAGCGCCGCAAGGATTACAGGGAAGGCAGCCTCGCGTATCGCCGGCTCAATGAACTCGGGATGCGTGTACTCGCGCGCGACGGCATCCTCGTGACCTGTTCGTGCTCGCACCACATGCCGCGCGCGGCGCTGCTCGAATCGGTGCAGCAGGCCGCGCGCCACATCGACCGCCAGGTCCAGTCACTCATCACGCTGCAGCAGGGACCGGACCATCCGGTGCACCCGGCGATCGCGGAGACGGACTACCTCAAGGGTTTCGTCTGCCGGGTGCTGCC
>DAIOWG010000269.1:0-4659 GCA_036758645.1 Dokdonella sp.
GGTCGCAACGCGGGAACATCGCCGCACGGATCGCATCCCGCGACACCAGCCGCAGGCCGAACTCGACCTCGAGCATGCGCGCGACCATGCTCTTGCCGGCGCCGGGCAAGCCCATCAGCGCGACGATGCGCGGCACGCCCGTCGGCGCAATCGCCAGCCTGTGCCCCGCTTCGGTCGGACCCATCGGCTACTCCCGGATTGCGGGGTGCGCGCGATCACGTACCGGCCAGCGCCCCCGGGATAGAATTGTCGCGCTGTCGCCCGCTGGCCGCCATGACGCAACTGAAGCTCCCCTTCCAGATTCCCGGCTACCGGATCCTCAGGCGCCTGGGCTCGGGCGGGATGGCGACGGTCTGGCTCGCCTTGCAGGAATCGCTGTCGCGGCCGGTCGCGGTCAAGGTGCTCGCCGGCGAGCGCGCGGACGAGGAGCTCGTGCACCGGTTCGAGAACGAGGCACGCGTGATCGCGCAACTCGTGCATCCGCACATCGTCGGCATCTTCGACGTCGGGCGCACCTCGAACGGCCAGATCTACTACACGATGCCGTACCTGCCCGGCGGCGATCTTGCCTCGCGCAACCTGCGCGACGATCCCGAAGGCGTGCTCGCGATCGTGCGCGCGCTCGCCGAGGCGCTCGCATGCGCGCACGACCACGGCATCGTGCATCGCGACGTCAAGCCCGAGAACGTGCTGTTCGACTCGCTCGACCGGCCGCTGCTCACCGACTTCGGCATCGCGCTCGGCGGCACGCGCCATCCGCGCATGACGCGTGAAGGCGCGACCGTCGGATCGTCGGGCTACATGAGTCCGGAACAGGCACGCGGCCAGCCGCTCGACGGTCGCTCGGACCTCTACAGCCTCGGCGTGGTCTGTTACGAGCTGCTGACCGGCGAACTGCCCTTCACCGGCCCCGACGCGCTCGCGGTCGCGCTCGCGCACGTGGAGAAACCGGTGCCGCGGCTGCCGATGACGCGGCGGCTGTGGCAACCACTGATCGACAAGGCACTCGCCAAGCAACCCGACGTGCGCTTCCAGAGCGCCGAAGAACTGATCGCGGCGATCGACGTGATCGAACGGCGCCTGCGCGCCCCCGCGCGCAGCGGCACCTCGCGCAAATGGCGCATGCTGCTGCAGGGTGCGCTCGCGATTCCGCGCCGCTCCCGCGCGCTGCTGCTGGGCGCCTCGCTGTTCGCGCTGCTCGCACTGCTGCTCGCCTTGATGCCCGCGCCGGACCGGACGGCCCCGGCGCCGATGCCCGCGAGCGCATTCGTCGATGCGGCTCCTGCGCCTGTCACCGAGCCCGCAGCGGACGCCGCGGCCGTGCCGGCGCAAGCCGACGCCGCCGATCCGCTCGCGCAGGCGCGCCTCGCACGCCTGCAGCGCGCAGCCGACCTGATCGCGCGCGACCGGCTTGCCGCGCCCGCAGGCGAAAACGCAGCCGACGAATACCTCGCGATCCTCGCGATCGAGCCGGTGCAACCCGACGCCGTGCGCGGCCTCGAACAGGTGCTCGGCCTGCTCGCGCAACGTGCGACGATCGCGATCGACCGCAACGACGATGAGGCCGCGCGCGCCGCCGTGCAGGAGTGGCACGCGCTCGCACGCACGGCGAAGTTCGCACCGGGCCCGTTGTCGGACGCGTTCGTTTCGACGTTGCGCGCCGCCGTGGCGGCCGAACGCGCGACGCATCCCGCGCGCGTGCGCGACAGCGTGCTCGCCGGCGTCGATGCGATGCTCACGCAGCTCGCGGGCGCGCCGCCGCCTGATGCGGCGAACATGGCTCGCCGGCGCGCGGATCCGTCGGCCGCCGCGCCACGCCCGGAGGCCGCTGCGCAGGGTCCGGCCGTGGTGAGGCTGACCGGCGGCGACGGCCATGCGTTCGGCATCATGGTGAACGAGGTCACGCGCGGCGAATGGCGCCGCTTCGCCGAAGCGACCGGACGACCGGCCGCGCGCTGCCGCGCAGGCAATGCGCTGCTGTCATTCGTGCGCGCGCGCAAGCCGGACTGGCGCGATCCGGGTTTCGAGCAGGGCGACGCGCATCCCGCGGTGTGCGTGAGCTGGGACGACGCGAATGCCTATGCGCAGTGGCTCGGCGCGCGCACCGGTGCGAGCTGGCGCCTGCCGAATGGCGATGAATGGAGCGCGGCGGCACGCGCGGCCGGAGCAGGCACGGCCTGCGGCAGCGCGAACATCGGTGCGCGCTCCGGCGCTGGCTGCAACGATCGATACGAATACACCGCGCCGGTGGGCGTGCATGCGGCGACGCCGCCAGGTGTCCACGACATCGCCGGCAACGTCAGCGAGTGGATCGATGTCTGCGCACGTCCCGGTCGTGCGCAGCCCGCGTGCGGCGAGCATCGCTACCGCGGCACCTCATGGCGCAATGACGATGGCAGCGCGAACGGTTCCCGCGAAGGCAGCGCCGGCGCGACCACGGGATTCGTCGAAGTCGGCTTCCGGCTCGTGCGCGAATCGCCTGCGCCCCGGTCCTGAACCCGCAGAGGGAAAACCGCGGCAGCGCGCCCATGCCACGTTCGTGTTCGGAACGGGCACCGTGTTCGCACCGGCAACCTCACATCGTCACTCGACGACAGCGACCGGACGCCGCGACCCGGCCGGCAGGACGACGGTTACCCGTGGTCGCCGAGCTCGTCGCCAGCGCACCCTGCGATGCGGTCCGCGCCGGCTTCGCCGCCATCGTCGGTACATGGCGCGCGATCGCGTGGAGGCGCGGCCGATCGTGTCGACAACGGATCCGAATGGCGCCCGCGATCGCCGCACGCGCGGCGCAGCGTCCACATGCGTCCGCGCGCGCGGGTCGCTGCGGCGTTGTCGTACCATCGCGCGATTCCATCGAAGGCCGCCCGCATGCGACACACGTCCCGCCGCCTCGCGCGCCTGTTCGCCGCGAGCGTGTCACTGCTCGTCGTGCACGCTGCATTCGCCGCCGACTGGACCACGCCGGCCGAAGCCGCGCGCTTCGAGACCACGCCGTCCTACGCCGAAACGAAGGCGTACCTGCAGCGCCTCGCGGATGCCGCGCCGGCTCGCCTGCATCTCGGGCGCTTCGGCGTCTCGCCCGAGGGACGCGACCTCATGCTCGTCGTCGCGGCATCGAGCGGCGAGTTCACGCCTGCAGCGGCGCGTGGCTCCGGCAAGCCGATCGTGATGGTGCAGGCCGGCATCCACGCGGGCGAGATCGAGGGCAAGGATGCGGGGCTGATGCTGCTGCGCGATCTCGCGGTCGGCGAGCGCGCTGCGCTGCTCGATCGCGTGATCCTGGTCTGGCTGCCGATCTTCAACGTCGACGGCCACGAGCGCTCGAATCCGCACAACCGCATCAACCAGGATGGGCCGCGCGAGATGGGTTACCGCGCGACTGCGCAGAACCTCAATCTCAACCGCGACTACATGAAGGCCGATGCGCCCGAAATGCGCGACTGGCTCGCGTTGTTCGATGCCTGGCAACCGGACCTGTTCCTCGACATCCACACCACCAACGGCGCCGACTACCAGTACGACCTGACCTGGTACATGGAGGAATGGGGCCCGCTCGACGAGGGCGTGAAGCGCTGGCAGAAGAACGCGCTCGAAAAGCGCATCCTGCCCGCGTACGAAAGGCGCGGCCATCTCGCCGCGCCCTATCTCGACCTCGTCGACCACCGCGACATCCGCAAGGGCATCGGCAACTTCGGCTCGGGGCCGCGCTACTCGACCGGCTACGTCGCGCTGCGCAACCGCGCCGCGGTGCTGGTCGAGACGCACATGCTCAAGCCCTATGCAACGCGCGTGCGCGCGACCTTCGACTTCGTCCTCGCGACGCTGGCCGAAGTCGGCCGTGACGGCGCGGCACTGCGCAAGGCGGTCGAGCGAGCCGACGCGGCAACCGTCGCGCGCGGCGCCGGGGCCAGGCTCGCGCTCGCATTCGAGACCTCGAAGCAGTCGGTTCCATTCGAACTCGCCGGCTATGCGTCGTCGCGAACCCCCAGCGAGGTGTCGGGCGACCTGTGGACGCGCTACGACGCCCGGCGCCCGCAACGCTACAGCGTGCCGTTCTTCCGCGAACTCGTCGCGAGCGAGCAGGTCGAGGTGCCGGCCGCCTACCTGGTGCCGGCGGGCTGGCCGCAGCTTGCGCACAAGCTGCGCGAGCATCACGTGCGCCTCGAGCGCCTCGATCGGCCGCTGCGGTTGCGCGTGGACCGCTACCGGCTCGATGCGCCGCAGTGGAGCGCCCGCTCGTACGAAGGCCGACACCCGCTGCGCGAGTTCGGGCTGCGCGAGGAGCGCGTGGAACTCGCATTCGCGGCGGGCGCGGTGCTGGTCGCGCTGGACCAGCCCGCCGCCAACGTCGCGGTGAACCTGCTCGAGCCGCGCGCGTCCGACTCGCTGCTGCGCTGGGGCTTTCTCGATGCCATATTCGAGCAGAAGGAGTGCGCCGACGCTCGCGTGGCCGAACAACTCGCGCGCACGATGCTCGACCGCGATCCGGCACTGAAGGCCGCCTTCGAGGCGCGGCTCGCCGAAGACGCGGCATTCGCGGCTTCGCCCGAGGCGCGACTTTCGTGGTTCTACGAGCGCTCGCCCTGGCATGCGGCGCAGGACGTCGGCGCGTATCCGGTCGTGCGCCTCGATGCAGCCGCGCTGGCGCGCGTGCGC
>DAIOWG010000270.1:0-4630 GCA_036758645.1 Dokdonella sp.
ATCGCGCACGTATCGGGCTCTTCGTAGGAGCCCACCCTGTGGGCGATCCGCGCAGCTAACCGGTTGCGCGACGGCACGCGAATCGACGCGCATCGCGCACAGGGTGCGCTCCTACGGATCAGGGGTCTTCGACGCACTCGGCAACCGCTCCGGAAAGCGGATCCGGAACCGCGTGCCCTGCCCCGGCGTGCTTTCGCATTCGATGCTGCCGCCGAGCACCTGTGTCACGAGCGTGTAGACGATGTGCAGTCCGAGCCCCGAGCCGCCTTGCCCGCGTTGCGTCGTGTAGAACGGTTCGTAGATGCGTGCGCGTACCGCCTCGTCCATGCCGCGGCCGTTGTCGGCGTACTCGAGCACGATCTCGCCGTCCGCGCGCCTCACGCGCAACACGATGCTGCCCGCGACACCCGGTGCGAACGCGTGCACGAGCGAGTTCATCACGAGATTGGTGATGACCTGGTACAGCGCGCCGGGCGCGGTTTCGACCACGATGCCGGGCGGGCAATCGATCTCGATCCGGTGCGGCAGCTTGCGCAGCGACGGTCCCAGCGTGGTGAGGATCTCGTCGAGGCTCGCGCCGAGGTCGACCACGCGGCGATCCTCGGTCGACTGGTCGACCGCGATTCGCTTGAAGCTGCGCACGAGCCGGTCGGCGCGCTGCAGGTTGCGCAGGATCAGGTCGGAACTCTCCGAAGCGGTCGCGGCGAACGCGCCGACGACATCGTCCGGCACCGCGCCGCCTCGCACGAGCGTGAGCAGCCGCTGCGCTTCCTCGCGCAGGTGCGAAGCCGCGGTCACGCCGATTCCGAGCGGCGTGTTGATCTCGTGCGCGATGCCCGCGACCATGCCGCCGAGCGAGGCGAGCTTCTCCGATTCGAACAGATGCCGCTGCGCCTGCGTGAGGCGCTCGAGCGTGGTTCGCAACTCGACGTTCGCGTTCTGCAGCGCCGCGGTGCGTTGCTCGACGCGCGATTCGAGCTGCTCGTTGAGCGCCCGCAGCGCGGCCAGCGCGTGGTTCAGCGCGGTGATGTCGGAAGTGGCTCCGGTCATGCGCAGCGCGCGCCCGCGATCGTCGCGCTGCACGACGCGCCCGCGCGTGAGCAGCCAGGCCCATTGCCCGTTGCGGTCGAGCGTGCGGTAACTCGCCTCGAACGAGGACGCCTGCCCGCGCAGGTGGTCGCGCATCGCGCGCTCGAAGCGCGGCAGGTCGTCGGGATGGACGCTGCGGCGAAGGTCCGCCACGCTGTAGTCGCCGGCCAGGTGCGTGATCTCGAGATGGTCGAGCTGGTTCTCGCGGTGCACGCTGCCGGTCGCGATGTCCGCGTCCCAGAGCTCGCTGCCGCTGCCCCAGAGCGCGAGCTTGAGGCGTTCCTCGCTGAGGCGGATCGCCTCCTGGTGCGCGCGCCGCACGCGCAGGTTCGCACGCAGCCGCAGGCCGACCAGCAGCGCGAGCGCGAGCAGCGCGAGCGCGTACACCGCGCGCGCGGCCGGCGATGCCCACGGCGCGGTCTGCACGTGGATGTCGACGCGCGTCGGGTCGCTCCATTCGCCGCCCGCGCGGCGCGCGCGCACCGACAGCGCATAGGTCCCCGGCGCGAGGTCGGTGTAGGTCGCGAGGCGACGCGTCGAGGGCGTCTCGATCCAGCGCGTGTCGTGCGGGTCGAGCCGGTACGCATAGAGCACCGATGCGGGATCGGCGAACGCGAGCGCGCCGAACTCGAACGTGACGTTGTCCTGGTCGTGCGCGAGCGTGACCGAACGCCCGCGCAGCAGGCTGCGCGCGATCGGAGAGGCGGGATCGCGCCAGGCGGGCAAGACCGGCACGTTGCGCAGCAGCAGCCCCGTGACCATGGGCTTGGGCGTCGGCGGCGCGGTGACATCGTCCGGATCGAACAGCGTGAAGCCGTCGAGCCCCCCGAATGCGACGCGGCCATCGGGCAGTCGCGCGAGCGAATTCAGCCAATAGCCGCCTTCCTGCGTGCCGTCCTGCGCGCCGAAGTTGAGGATCGCGCCATTGCGGTCGATGCGGCTGATGCCCGCCGTGGTGCTCGCCCAGATGTAACCGCGCTCGTCTTCGTACAGCGCGCCGATCGCATTCGCCGCGAGCCCTGCGCCGACGTCGATCACCTGGAAGCGCGACCGACCGTCGGCCTGCACGATGCGCCGGTTGATGCCGCCGCCTTGGGTGCCGATCCAGAGTTCGCCGCGGCTGTCCTCGAGCAGGGTCGAGATCGAATTGCTCGACAGCGAATCGGGATCGTTCGCGCGCGCGACGAATCGCTCGAAACGTCCGCTTTCGCGGTCGTAGCGCTGCAGCCCGCCGCGCGTGCCCATCCACAACTCGCCCGCGCGCGTCTCCATCACCTGGCTGACCGAGTTGTCGCCGATGCTGGTCGGATCGGCCGGGTCGTGGCGGTGGTGGCGAAAGCCCGTGCAGCCCGCGCAGCGTTCGTCGACGCCGCGGTCGAGCGTGTACACCCACAGCGTGCCCTGGCTGTCCTCGAACGCGCCGACCAGCGTGTCGGACGAAAGGCTTTGCGGATCGCCCGGCTGATGGCGGAAATGTTCGAACCGGCTGCCATCCGGCAGCATGCGGTCGAGTCCGCCACCACTCGTCGCGATCCAGAGGCTGCCGTCACGCGACCGGGCGAGGTTGCGCACGTAGTCGTGGCCGAGGCTGTCGCTGCGCAGCGGATCGTGTGCATGGTGTTCGAGCACGCCGCGCGCGGGATCGATGCGCACGAGCCCGCCGCCGTCGCCGAGGCCGGCCCAGAGCGTGCCGTCCGGGTTCGCGAGCAGCCCGGGCACCGTGCGCGTCGGCAGCGTGCGTGGATCGCCGGGCACGTTGCGCACGCGGCCGAACGCGCGCGTGCGCGGGTCGTGCACGCTGAAGCCGTTGGTCCACGATCCGACCACGAGCAGGCCGTCGCGATCCTCGAACAGCGTCCACAGCCGGTTCGACGCGATGTCGTCGTCGCGTGCGGGATCGTGGCGGAACTGTTCGAACGCGCCCGACGCCGTATCCAGGCGCGCGAGCCCGCGCGCGTCGCCCGCGATCCACAGCGCGCCCGCGCGGTCGAACAGCAGGCCGCGCACCGCGTCGTCGTGCAGGCTGCCGTTGCCCGCCTGGTAGTGCGCGACGGCCGCGCCGTCGGCGCGCAGCCGATGCAGCCCGTTGCCGGAGGTCCCGATCCACAGGTCCTGGTCGGGACCGAGCGCGAGTGCGTAGACATCGAGCGGAAGCGCGGGATCGACGCGGATTTCCCCGAACCGCTGCGTGGCCGGATCGAAATGCCAGAGCCCGTCGAGCGTGCCGAGCAGCAGGCGTCCGTCCGGCAGTTCCAGCATGCGACGCACGGTGCGGAAGGCCGGATGCTCGCCGAGCCCGGAATCCTGGAAGGTCGAGTCGGCGGGTTGGAACCATTGCAGGCGTCCGGCCGCGCTCGCGATCCAGAGCCGGCCACTGCGCGTGCGCAGCAATGCGCCGACGTTGTCCGACGCGAGCGCGTCGGTGCGCGCGGGATCGGCACGCCACGACGTGAAGCGGTCGAGATCCGGATCGTAGCGGTTGAGGCCGCCCACCAGCGTCGCGATCCAGAGGCTGCCGTCGTCGTTCGCCACGAGCGCCGACACATGGCTGTCGGACAACGACCACGGGTCGTCGCGGTCGTGCCGATGGACCTTGAACTCGTAGCCGTCGAAGCGCGCGAGGCCATCCTGGGTGCCGATCCAGAGGAAACCCGCGGCATCCTGCGTGATCGCGCGCGCGCTGACCTGCGGCAGCCCGTCGCGCGTGCTCAGCGTGCGAAAGCGCGTGTACTCGACGCCCGGCGGGGCTGGCGCGGCCATTGCCACGGGCTGGGCGAGCGCGCACAGCAGCGTCAGCAGCCAGCCTGCGATCCGCCCCATCCCGATCCCTCCCTCGGCAAGCCGGACACTATCCCGCGCGCGTCGATGCGGCAAGGTTGGCGCGCCCCGCTGGCCCGACGACACGCGCGCACGGACACCCGCGATACGACGCGGAAGCGTTTGCCGCATCGCAACAGCCCGGCGCATAATCACCGGCGAACTGCCGTTGCCGGCCTGGCGCGGCGCCCGCCCCTTTCGTGGAGGTCTCCATGTCCGATGTCGTCATCGTCGGTGCCAAGCGCACCGCGATCGGTTCCTTCCTCGGCCAGTTCACCGGCGTGCCGACGCCGACGCTCGGCGCCACCGCGATCCGTGCCGCGCTCGAGCAAGCCGGCGTCGCCGGCGCCGACGTGTCCGAAGTGATCATGGGTTGCGTGTTGCCGGCCAACCTCGGCCAGGCTCCCGCGCGCCAGGCCGCGCTTGCCGCGGGCCTTCCGAACGGCACCGGCTGCACCACCATCAACAAGGTCTGCGGATCGGGGATGAAGGCGATCATGCTCGGCCACGACCTGATCAAGGCGGGCTCGGCGACGGTCGTCGTCGCCGGCGGCATGGAATCGATGTCGAACGCGCCGCACATGATTCCGAACTCGCGCACCGGCAACCGCTACGGCGCGTTCGAGGCCGTCGACCACATGGCGTGGGACGGCCTCACCAATCCGTACGACGGCAAGGCGATGGGCGTGTTCGCCGAAAGCTGCGCGGACAAGTACGCATTCAC
>DAIOWG010000271.1:0-4626 GCA_036758645.1 Dokdonella sp.
CCTGGGCCGCCATCCTGCGTGCGATCCCGCGCGCGCGCCTCGCATTGCGCGCGCGCCATCTCGCGGAAGCCGACACGCGCGCGCACATCGCCGCGCGCTTCGCCGCACGCGGCATCGATGCCGGCCGACTCGACCTCGGCGCGCACGTTCCGTATGCCGACCTGCTCGAAGCGTACCGCGGCGTCGACATCGCGCTCGATCCGTTCCCGTTCTCCGGCTGCACCACGACCTGCGATGCGTTGTGGATGGGTTGCGCCGTGGTCACGCGCGCGGGCACGAGTTTCGTGTCACGCCAGGCTGCGAGCCTGCTCTGGCGGCTCGGGCGCGGCGAATGGGTCGCCCGCGGCGCCGACGACTACGTCGATCGCGCGATCGCATTGGCGGCGGACCTCGATACGCTGCGCGCGGGTCGCATCACGCAGCGCGAGGCGGTACGCGAACGCCTCTGCGAGGCGCAGGCGCATGCACGCGATTTCGAGCGCGCGCTCGCACGTCTGCTGGCGTTGCATCCAGCGGAACCAGGGTCGCGCCCGCTGTAACTCACCCGCAGGCGCAACCGGTGGCACGGCGATTCCGAAGATCGCCGCGAGTCTGCAACGGGACCTTTGCGACCGCGTCGCTCCTGCAGGGGCACCGCGATCGACTGGTTCGGCTACTTGACCGGCTGGACGCCGGAAGCCTGCGAGCCCTTGGGACCCTGCACGATCTCGAAGTTCACGCGCTGTCCCTGCTGCAGCGTGCGGAATCCCTCCGAATTGATCGCCGAATAATGCACGAACACGTCTTCCCCGCCCGTTTCGGGCGCGATGAAGCCGAAGCCCTTCGCGTCATTGAACCACTTCACCGTACCGGTCAGCATCGATGCCACCCCTTGCTCGAATGGATCATGCGTGCCCCGGCCATCCAGCCCCCTGGTCGACCGTCCCCTGGCACGCGATCCGAGTATATCCATCGCTTGGTGTTTCGAAACCCTCGCGGGCACGGGCGCGCGACCGATCGTCCCGCGATTGACGCCGCAGGTCGGACCGTCAGCGGAACTGGGTGCGGCGTGGAGCGTGGGGTCAGGCTTCGACCAGCGCGGTGACGAGCGGCGGCACGCGCGCGGTCGCGAATTCGAGATTCGCGAAGATCTCCGGCAGGCTGATCTCGGCCTCGTCGCCGCAGCCGGCTGCCCAGTTGGCGACCAGCGCGATGCAGGCGTACTCGAGATCGAGTTCGCGCGCGAGCGCGGCTTCGGGCATTCCGGTCATGCCGACGAGGTCGCACCCGTCGCGGCGCATGCGCGCGATCTCCGCGCGCGTTTCAAGCCGCGGGCCCTGGGTCGCGCCGTAGCATCCGCCGTCGACGAGCGCGATACCGGCGCGTTGCGCCGCATCGAGCAGGTCGCGCCGCAGCTTCGCGGTGTAGGGCTCGCTGAAATCGATGTGGCGCACTTCTGCACCCGCCACATCGCAGTAGCTGGTCAGGCGTTCGTGCGTGTAGTCGATGATCTGGTCGGGCAGCGCGAGTACGCGCGGGCCCATGTCGGCACGGATGCCGCCAACCGCATTGATGCCGATCACCCGGCGTGCGCCCACGTGGTGCAGCGCCCACAGGTTCGCGCGGTAATTCACGCGGTGCGGCGGGATCGTGTGCGATTCGCCGTGCCGCGCGAGGAACGCGACGCGCCATTCGCCGATACTGCCGACCACGAGGCTGTCGGAGGGGCTGCCGTACGGCGTGTCGACTGCGCGGCGTTCGATCCCGGTCAGTCCCGGGAAGCGGTAGAGCCCGGTACCGCCGATCAGTGCAAGGTCGATGCTCATGCGTCCACCGCGTGGATCGCATCGAGATTGCGGCCCTGCTCGTGGTAGTCCATGCCGTAACCGAACACGTAGCGGTCGGGAACCTCCACGCCGACGAAGTCCGCCGCGAGGCCGGCGACGCGGCGGTCGTGTCGCTTCTCGCAGAGCACCACGATCGCGACGCGCGCGGCACCCTGCGCGACGCATTCGTCGCGGATCGCAGCGAGCGTGTGGCCTTCGTCGAGGATGTCATCCACGAGCAGCACGGTACGCCCCGCGAGCGGCGTGGCCGGCCGCCTGATCCAGTGCAGTTCGGCGCCGCTGGTGTTGCCGCGGTAGCGCGTCGCGTGCACGTAGTCGAACTCCAGCGGCGCGCGGATGGCGGTCGCGAGCTGGCCTGCGAACGGCAGCGCGCCCTGCATCACGGTCAGGAACACCGCAGGCGTGCCGTCCAGCCAGGTATCGATCTCGCGACCGATGCGCGCGATCGCGTCGGCGAGCACCGGCCGCGCGTGCACGAGGTCGGCGCGCGCGAGCACGTCGTCGATGCGGGTCATCGTCATTCAGGACCATCCATCGGTGGGTGCGACCAGCGCGGCGAGTCGCGCCGCGAATTCATCACGTTGCGGATTGCGCGCGAGTGCATCCCAGGTCTGGGCGACCTCGCCCTGCAGGCGCGCGAGCCGGGCGGGTTCGCACGGCAACGCATGTGCGCACGCATGGATCGCCTCGTCGACGATCGCCGGGCTGCAGGCCAGCAACAGGTCGCAACCGGCGAGCAGGTGTGCTTCGATTCGCGCGGCCATGCCGCCGACGGATCCGGCCGCGGCCATGCCGATGTCGTCGCCGAACACGAGGCCGCGGAATCCGAGTTCGCCGCGCAGCACGTCCTCGATCCAGACGCGCGAATAGCCTGCGGGGCGCGCATCGACCGCGGGATACGCGACGTGCGCCATCATCACGGCTTCCGCACCGCTCGCGATCGCGTCGGCGAATGGCACGAGATCGGTCGCGCGCAGTTCGTCCAGCGTCCGCGCATCGACGGCGCTGTCGAAGTGCGTGTCTTCGGCAACCGACCCGTGGCCCGGGAAGTGCTTGATCGTCGCGGCCATGCCCGCGAGCCGCATGCCGCGCAGGTAGCCCTGTGCAAGCTCGGACACGACCTGCGGATCGGCATGGAACGCGCGCTCGCCGATCGCGCGGTTGCCACGCGCAAGGTCCAGCACCGGAGCGAAGCTGAGGTCGACGCCGATCGCGCGCATCTCGCTCGCCATCAGCCAGGCATGCTCTTCCGCTCGCGCGACGGCGGCGCGCGGGTCGCGATCGTGCAGTTCGCCGAGGCGCGCCAGCGGCGGGAGCGCGCTGAAGCCGTCGCGGAAGCGCTGCACCGGCCCGCCTTCCTGGTCCACGCAGACGATGAACGGATCCTCGCGTTCGCCGCGGATATCGTCGATGAGCGTCGTCACCTGGTCGCGATCCGCGAAGTTGCGGCTGAACAGGATCACGCCGCTGACCTGCGGCGCGGCGATGCGCGCGCGATCCGCCGCATCGAGCGTGTGCGCTTCCAGTCCGATGATCAGCATGGTCGGTCGTCCTTCCTCGGCGCGTCGTCGGCGTCGCGTTCGCCACGGGTCCAGCGCGCATACGGGCGCCGCGCGAGGTTCTGATTGTAGTAGCGCTCGAGGTGGCTGACCTCGCGGCCGAGCCACGTCGGTCGCGGGTACGCCGCATCGACCGTTGCGAGCTCGATTTCCGCGACCACCAGGCCCGCGTTCGCGCCTTCGAATTCGTCGACCTCGAACAGGCATCCGTCCACGACGACATGATGGCGCAGCTTGGCGACGACGTCACCGGCCAGCGTCTCCAGCATGCGCGCGGCATCCGCGGGCGGCAGCGGATACTCGTATTCGTCGCGCGCGATGCCGCGCGCGAGCGACTTGATGTTCAGGAATGCGCAGGATCCGGCGACGCGCACGCGCACCGAGCAACGAGCCGCGGGCGGTCCCGCGAGGTAGCCCTGCCGCATCGGCACGCCGTGCGCGACCTGTTCGCGCCAGCCGTCGCCTTCGACGAGGAACTTGCGCTCGATCTCGACGGCCATCGTCACCGCTCGAACAAGGCGATCGATTCGACATGCGCCGTGTGCGGGAACATGTCCATGACGCCGGCCGCGACCAGGCGGAACCCGTGGCGTTCGACCAGGGTGCCGGCATCGCGGGCGAGCGAGCCGGGATGGCAGGACACGTAGACGACGCGGTCGCAGCCCTTGCGCGGCAGGTAGTCGAGCACCGCGGCGGCGCCCGAGCGAGGTGGATCGAGCAGCAGCTTGTCGTGGTGCGCGCGCGCCCACGGTGCCTCGCGCTGGTCGGCGGCGAGGTCGGCGGCATGGAACTCGACGTTGCCGATGCCGTTCCGCTCGGCATTCGCGCGCGAGCGCGCGACGAGCGCGGCTTCGCCTTCGACGCCGGTCACGCGACCCGCCGATCGCGCGATCGGCAGCGTGAAGTTGCCTAGTCCGCAGAAGAGGTCGAGCACGCTCTCGCCGGCACCGGGCTCGAGCAGCGCCAGCGCATGCGCGATCATGCGCCGGTTCATCCCCGCGTTGACCTGGATGAAGTCGAGTGGACGGAACGCGATGTCGAGATCGTATTCGGGGAGGCGGAACGACAGCGGGATCTCCCGCGGCCACAGCGCGACCACGCTGTCCGGCCCGCCCGGCTGCAACAGGATCGCCAGCGCATGCGCCTGGCCGAATGCCGCGAGTGCCGCACGGTCGGCGTCCGACAACGGCTGCAGGTGGCGGAAGGTCAGTGCGACCGCATCGTCGCCCGCGGCGAATTCG
>DAIOWG010000272.1:0-4603 GCA_036758645.1 Dokdonella sp.
CCCGAGGCGGAGCCGCCACGCAGCGTACCGGCCGCAGCCGATCGCGATGCCGGCGAGGCGTTGCTGGCCGCGGACGTCTGGAACGACGCGGGCGGCAGCGCGCGCCTGCTGCCGTTGTCGGGCGTGCCGGGCACGGTGGGCGATCGTTCGGCCGCACTCGACCAGGCCGTCGACGCGATTCTCGTCGGCTTGCGCTGAGCCTGCCGCACGCCCGGGGTCGCCGATGCAGGCCCATGCACCGCATCCGATCGTGGCCAGCGCCGGTCGCCTGGTCAGCGCGCTGCTGTTCGATCGCGACGAAGACTTCCGCCTGGCACTGCTCAAGCGCGTCGCGCGCCGGCTCGGCGAGGACGATGGCTATCCCGCTTTCATCAAGTTGCTGACGACGATCGGCGAAAGCGCGGACGAACCCGGCAAGCGCGCGGTTGCGACCACGCTCGCGGTGGGCCTGCGTCGCAACGACCTGCCCTCCGGCCAGCTCACCGCATGGGGTGCAAGCCGGTTGTGGCAGGCTGGCAGTCCGGCCGGCGGCCATCTCGGCAGCCAGTTGTTCGGCGCCGCGCCGCATCGTTCGTTCGGGCCGATCGAATACCTCACGGCCTGGTTCTCGCAGGGCACGCAGCGCATCCGCCTCGGCGCCGAGGTGTACGCGGAGTCGCTGCGCCGGCTGATCGAACTGGTCGACGTCGACCCGAACGCGCGCACGCTGTATCCACAAAAGCTCGAGGCCGATACCCAGACCGAACTCGAAGGCATCTACATGCGCGGCACGCGCGAGCGCCTCGCGACCATCGCGAGCGCCTGGAAGAACGGTGCGCCCGCGCTCGAGATCGCGGCCGCCGCGGTCGCTGCCGGCAATGCGCCCGATGCGCGCGTGCCGCGCGGCTGGCTCGTGCGCGACCTCTGAAGGCGTGAAGCAGACCCGCTTCATGCAGGGCAGCTTGCGGCTCCGTAAGCTGGACGCGCGCAGCGCGGCCGGCACGCCCGATACGCCGGCGAGAAGGGCGCCGGCCGACCTGCGGTCGTCCAGCCTACGTGCTTGGCGGGGCGACGCGATCAGGCGCGCTGCAGACCACGCGGCGTCGGGCGCATCTTCTTGAGGTTGATGCCCTGGCGCTCGAGCATGTTGCGCTGGGCGGCTTCGGCGATGCCGGCGAGCGCCTGGCGGTCGCCGCGCTGGCGTGCGTCGCCATGCGATTCGAGCGAGAGCATGCATTCGCAAACGAGCGCCTCGCCGACGAGTTGGCGCCGCACCGGATCGTTCGCCTCGGGCCGTCCGTGCAATGAAGCGGCGAGCTGCGCACGCACGCCGGCGGCAATGGCTGCGTCAGGCAGCGGCGCATCGTGCACGATGCTCCACATCGCGAGCGTGTGCGCGGCGAGCACGTCGCCGAGGTCGTGGCGCGACAAGCCCGCGGCGGCGAAGCGCCGCTCGAACGCGGCGGCGGGATCGCGGCGGTCGAATTCGCGTTCCGCCTCCTCGGCCGCCATGCCGGTGCGTGCGACGAGGGTGTCGACCAGTTCGCGCCGGACCTGCGCCGACAGGGCCGGATCGTTGCCGATGGGGTACGCCGCAGCGGGCGAGGCGTGTGCATTCATCGTGGTCGCTCCTGTGGTGGCGCGAAGCGCCGTTGCCACGCCGCGCGCTCGAGCACGAAGCCGAGCGCGGGCCGTTCGAAATGGACGGTTTCACCGCACGCCTGGAAGCCCAGGCGGCGGAACAGTGCCGGCACCGCGTGGTTGCGCGGATGGCAGAACCCATGCAGCCGCTCGAGGCCGAGTGTCGCGAATGCATGGTCGCGCAGCGCGCGCGAGCCTTCGAGCGAGTACAGCCTGCCCGCCGCCCACGGCGGCAGGCGCGCGCCGAGTTCGACGCCGCGGCCGTCGGCGAGCGGCATCAGCGAAAACAGGCCGACGAAGCGCTGCGCGTCGTCCGCCGCATGCCAGATGCCGAGGCCGGGATGCCGTTCGGCGGTACGGTTGGCGAGGATGACGAGGCCGGCGATCTCGAGCGCGTTGCGCGGCACGGGCTCCAGCAGCAGCGCGCGCACCGAGGGTTCGCGGTGCAGCGCAGCCAGCGCGGACAGGTCTCGGAAACGCAATCCGCGCAGCACGAGCCGGTGCGTGCGCAGCAGTTCCTCGCCCGGATAGTCCCGCGTGCGCGCCGCAACGGCGCTCACGCCGGTCGAATCGACATCGAATGCCGGTCGGGTTCCGACATCCGCGATCATCAGCGCCGGACCAGACCGTCTTCGGTCAGCGCCATCGCGCGCAGGTCGAGTTGCTGCGCGCGCATGCTGGCCTGCGCGGAATCGGCGAGTTGGACGAGGAAGGCCTGGTTGCCGCTCGCCTGCGCCGATTCGCGCACGCGGATCAGGGTCACGGTCTGGTAGGCCAGCGCCTCGAGGGTGCGCTGTCGTTCCGCGGCGGACTCGGGCAGGTTGCCGCGCGCGAGCAGCGCGTAGCGGGTCTGGTCGCGCACGCCCTTCACCACGGCCGTCGTCGGCAGCGGTGCATCGTTCGCGGTCATCCACATCACCACGAGCCATGCAGTAGCCACGTCGCCGAGGTCGTCGCCGCGCAGCCCGTAGGGCGCGACTGCCTTGCGCAGCAGCACATGCACGTCTTGGATTTCGTAGTACTGGTCGAGGCCACGCGCAGCCTTCGCGCCGCTGGAACGCTCGATCGCGGCGATGTAGTCCTTGCGCACCTCGCGCGAAACGATCGGATCGAACTCGACCACGAGTTCGCCCGCCTCCGCTTTCGCGAGCAGGTTCGCGCGTCGTGCGGGGTTGCTGCCGTCCCGCTTCAAGCGTTCGAGGTAGGCGCTGCTGAACAGGTTGCCCTGGATCAGCGGCTGCACGTTGTCGGTCAACGGCGCGACGTACGCGCCGCCGTCGATGGTCTGGGCCTGGGCCACGGCCACGAGCAAGACGAGCAGCGCGGCGGATGCGAGGCAGGACAGCGAACGCTTCATGGCGGAACTCCCGGCTGAAGACGGATGCGGCGACGGACAATGTCACACGGGTGCCAGTGGGGCGCAACTTCGGGCACTGCATTGCAAAGAGGAACGGGCCGGATGGCCGGCCCGTTTCCTTGTCGCGTGGCGTTGGGGAGTCCGCCACCGACGCCTCCGCCCCCGGCTTACTGCTTGCGGGCCACTGCGGTCATCGCTTCGCCCAGGGTCTTGATCGCGGTCGTGGTCGAATTCATGAGCATGCTGAACTGTTGCGAAATCGTCTGGAACTCGACCATCGTGCTCGGATCTTCCTTGTCGATCGCGTCGACCGCTTCCTGCAGCTCGTCCGCGAGCTGGTCGCATTGCTTGCCGAGTGCTTCGGCCATCGCTCGCAGCCAGCCACCCGCACCGCCCGCCGAACCGCCGCGCGTCGCCGCACGACCCGACGACTGGCCGGCGCCGTCTTCCTCGCGCTCGATGGCGTCGCGCGCCATCGCATCCGTGAACAGCTTGGTGATCTCGGCCTGGAAGTCATCCAGCGAGCGCTGCATCTGCGCAATGTCGGACTGCGAACCACCCATCGACTTGCCGAGTTCATCGATGAACTGGTTGGCGTCCTCGATCGCGCCACCCGTGTCGCCCATGCCGGCCTTGAAACCCGCGCTGATCAGGTCCTTGAAGGCCTGGTCGACCGGCAGGCTGTCGATGGTCTGGTTGACGACCGAGGACAGGAGCTGCCCTGCGAGCTGGCCGATCATCGCGCCGATGGGACCACCGAAGATGCCGCCAACGATTGAGCCGATGCTGCTGAGGAAATTGCCGCCGCCGCCGATAGACATTTGACACCTCCAGATTCGGGTTGCCCGGATCGGCAACCACGGGGGATTCCGTGCATTGCCAGTGTGGGCATCTTGCAGACCGGAAGGCCGCTTGTGAGCCGGGATTTTCCCTACCTAGGGTCAACCCTCGGTGGCGGAGTCGGCGGCTGCGGGAACGGGCTTGAACGCCGAAGCGCCCGGCGCCTTCGCATCGACACACTGCGCGCGCCAACGCGCGACCTCGAACGCCGGCTCGCCGCCCGTCGACGTACACCAACGCACCACGTCGGCTTCGACGGTGCCGCCGAAGCGTGCGTCGGCGCAGGCGTCGACGCGCGCACGCTCGAAACGTCCGCGTTCGTGCAGCTGGCCTCCGGCGAGGTCGACGAGGACAAGCCGCGTGGTCGCGCTGCCCATCTGGTAGGCGTCGGCGCGCAGCAGCAGCGCGGCGACGCCGGCGCCGCCGACTTCTGCCGTCGCTTCGATCAGGTTGCCGAAGCGGGTCGCGATCGCATGCTCGAGGCGATCGTCCGCATACACCGCAAGCGTGGCGCGCGGGCCTGCGGGGTCGGTCGCATCCGGTCCGTTGCGCTGGATCAGATAGACGGTTTCATCGGCACCCGCGCGGGTGAATGCACCATGCGCGACCGAGTTCACCGAGAACTCCGTGTAGCCGTCGAAGATGTCGCGGCCGATGCGTTCGCGTCGGGCTTCGGAAATGGATGCGGGAGCCTTCGGGGCGTCCACGCGCAGGTCGACCAGCAGGGGCGGCGTAGCGCAGGAAACAGGCGCGCCGGCCGCGCTTGACGACAGGGCGAGCGGGAAC
>DAIOWG010000273.1:0-4557 GCA_036758645.1 Dokdonella sp.
GCCTCGTGCGCGGAGAGTGGCGCGCAAAGCAGGAACCCCTGCAGGCCATCGCATCCGGCAAGACGCAGGAATGCGAGCTGCTCGGCAGTCTCCACGCCCTCTGCGACCACCGTGAGCGCAAGGCTGTGCGCCATCGCGATGATCGCGGTCGTGATCGACTCCCCGCTGCCGGGGATGTCGTGCACGAACCCCATGTCGATCTTGAGGCGCGTGACGGGCAGTCGGCGCAGGTAGCTCATGGAGGAGTAGCCCTTGCCGAAATCGTCGATCGCGAGCGCGATGCCGCGCTCGCGCAACGCGTGCATGAAGCGGATGTTCGCTTCGGCCTCTTCGAGCAGCAGGCTTTCGGTGATTTCGAATTCGAGCGCGGATGGCCGCAAGCCGGAGTGCGCGAGCGCTTCGTCGATCTCGCCCAGCAGGCCGGGATCCTGCATCTGCCGGACCGACATGTTGACCGCGATCCGCAAGCGGCGGTGGCCTGCGGCATGCCAGCGCGCGGCCTGCGCAACCGCAGCACGCAGCACCCACTGGCCCAGCGGCACCACCAGCCCGCAGTCCTCGGCCAGCGGGATGAACTCGGCGGGCGCGATGCGCCCGAGTTCCGGATGCGTCCAGCGCAGCAGCGCCTCCATCCCCTCGATCGTGCGGCCATCGCGTCCGAACTGCGGCTGATACGCGACCTCGAGCGAGCCTTCGCCGTGGAGCGCCTCGCGCAAGTCTTCCTGCAGGCGCAGTCGTCGCAGCGTCGACTCGGTCATCTTCGGCTCGAAACGCTGGAACATGTTCTTGCCGCGCCGCTTGGCGTGGTACATCGCGGCGTCCGCGTGCGCGACCAGCGTGTCGAGGTCCCCGGCATCGTCCGGGTACAGGCTGATGCCCGCACTGAACGACGCCTGCAGGCGATGGCCGTCGATGACGATCGGCGAACGGAACGGCGTGAACAGGCGCGCTGCCACCGATGCGACATCCTCGAGCGAGTCGATCGGTTGCACGAGCACCGCGAACTCGTCGCCTCCGAGTCGGTAGATGCGGTCGGTGTGGCGCACGATGCTGCCGAGGCGCGCGGCGAACTGGTTCAGGAGGTCGTCGCCGGTGTGGTGACCGAAGCGGTCGTTGATGTCCTTGAAGTCGTCGATGTCGAGGATCATCAGGCCGATCCGCGACCCCTGCGCGCAGGTTTCCACGCAGCGCGCGAGGTCGCGATTGAACGCGTTGCGGTTGAGCTGGCCGGTGGTGGAGTCGTAGTGCGCGAGCCGCGTCAGTCGCTCCTGCGCGTGCACCACCTGCTTGCGCAATCGCCACCAGAGGGGCAATCCGATCGCGAGCGTGCCGAAACCGGCCAGCACGTACATGCCCGCGAACGCGGCGATTCGCGTGTAGAGCTGCGAAAGGCCGAAGCGAGTCACGACCGTGCCGACGGCGCGGCCGCCGGCGACGATCGGTGCGGTCGCGACCATGCTGTGCCGGCGGTCACCGTCGGCGGCTGCGCGCGCGTCGGCGATGGGATCCTCGTGGTCGCGCGTGAATGCGGCGAGCCGGCCGCCGTCGTCGGCGAAGATCGCGGCCGCCTGCAGGTTCGGCTGCACGGCGAGCGCAGCCAGCGTCTCCTGCGCCGCGGGCGCGTCGCCGAAGACCACCGGGGCCGCGGAATGGATCGCCGTCACGCGCGCGAGGATCTGCGCCGAGCGTGCGAACTCGCGTTGCAGCAGCACGAACTCGAACGCGGTCAGCAGGATGCCGACGAGCACGAGGCCGAACGCCGCGATCTTCAGCGTGCGGCGTCCGAAGCCATGCGCACCCTCGCGATCGCCACGGCGACTCCAGTTCCTCACGGCGTGTTCCTCGCAAGCCGCAGCAGTTTGGAGCTCAGCGAGAGCCCCGCCGCGCCGGCCGCCTGCCGGTCGACATCGAAGCGCAGGCGATCGCCCTCGCGCACGAGCGCAATCGTCGATCCCGGTGACGCGGGTAGGCCCTCGCAGTCGCAGACGGTCAGCAACCCGCGTTCGATCGTTGCCGGTGCGGGCCGATCGGGGGTCGTGATCAGGATGTCGCAGCGCTCGAGCGGCGCGTCGGGCACGTCGATTTCGCGTACCGCGAGCGCGCGCTGCTGCACGGCCTTGCCCGCGAGTTCGCGCAGGGCAGGCACCAGCGTGCTCGTGCGGTCCACGCACAACATGATCGAGCCGATGTCGCGTGGCGGTGACGGCCAGGTGGTGTAGATCGCGAAGTTGTAGATGAAGGCGGCCTTGAGCGTCTCCGCGTCGACCTGCGCGCGCGCGTCCGCGCCCGGCGCTGCGAGCGCGACGAGCAGGGCGAACCATTGCGGCCGGCACGTGCGCATCAGTAGCGCACGCCGGCTTCGAACAACAGCGTGCGACCGTCCTGCTCGATCTCGCCCTGCGCGAACGCCGGGCCGGGCGGGTCGCCGTACCGCGCGTCGAACACGTTTCGCAGCTTCACGCCGAGTTCGAGACGATCACCCGGGACGGGATAGCGGAGCGCGAGATCGAGCGTCGCATACGGGTCGACGCGGCCGGCTTCGCCGAGGCGGGATCCGACGTAGCGTGCATCCAGCGCGAGCAGCAGGCGCCCGTGCGCGATCGGCGCCATCAGCCCGAGCTTCACGAGCGTGCGCGGAGAGTTGTGCACGGGCTGCCCGCTCGCGTCGTCGACGTCGGCGAAGCTGTAGCTCGCGCGCGCGCTTGCGCCGTTGTTCCACGTGTGATCGACCGCGAGTTCGAGGCCCTCGGCGGTCACGCGACCGCGGTTGGCGAACGTCAGTTGGCCGGCCTGCTCGTCGACCACCTGGCTGATCAGGTCCCTGACGTCGAAACGGTATACGGACGTGGTGAGCGTGGTGCTCGCGCCCAGTCGCTGCGACCAGACCAACTCGGCGGTGCGGATGCGTTCGGAATCGAGGTCCGGATTGCCGATCTGTCCGCCTTCGCCCGGTACGGTGTAGGACGTTTCGTAGGCATTCGGTGCGCGATACGCACTGCCGAGCAGCGCCTTCAGCGTCGTGTCCGCGTCGGGGGTGTAGATCAGCGCGGCGCGCGGGCTGAGATCGGATCCCGCGGCGCTAGTATGATCGTAGCGCAGGCCCGCATTGAGGCGCAGGTTCCTGCCGATTTCGATTTCGTCCTGGATGAACGGGCCGAGATGCGTGTTCGTGCTGCGCTCGTCGAGATAGACCGCGTCGGGATCGCGGTCGTGATTGCCGAGATCGCGGCGGATGTCGCGCTGGCCGTCGAAACCGAACACGAGCTTGTGCCCGGCCCAGCCGCCGTACACCGCCTGCACGCCGAAGCCGGCCCAGCGTGCGGCCGCAGTGTCGTGGTTCAACGGCCCTGGTGGAGGCGCGTACACGTAGGTGCCGCGGTAGTCGTAGCGACCGGCGAACACGTGTGCGGACCATGCCAGGTCCCGCGTCAACGTGCCGTGCACGCTGAAGTCCGCGATCGTGCGCGCGTCCCGCGCCTGGCTGCGCGGATCGCCGAACAGCTGGTCGTAGGACGCGGTCGGATCGCCCTTGGTCTGCACCGCATGCGCGATCGTGAGCAAGGCGTTGCCGGCGGCCGCCTTGAGAAAGACGCGATCCACCGCGACGTCGTCGAGCCCGCGCGCGATGCCGCCGCCATCCGCGGGCGTGTCGAACTCGCGGAAATACAGGTTGCCGCCGTCCCTGCGCATGCGGCTGCCGGCGACCAGCCATTCGAATCCGTCGCGGTTCGCAGCCGCGTATTCGACGAATGCGCCGCGTCGTCCGAGCGAGCCGGCTTCGAGCGTCGCGCTCGCGCCGGGAGCCTTGCCGGGGCTGCGCGTGACCACGTTGATGACGCCGAAGAATGCATTCGATCCGTACGCCGACGAACCCGGGCCGGGCACGTACTCGATGCGCTCGACGAGCCGCATGTCCACCGGCCCATCGGTGCCGATCGGCGCCTGGTCGTACACCGGGTCGTTCACGCGAACGCCGTCGACCAGCAGCAGGAAGCGGCTGTCGTAGTCGCCCGGGCGCAGGAACCCGCGCGCGCCGAGGTAGGCGTACGTGCGGTCATAGCTCGTGTAGAGGCCAGGCAGGCTCGAGAGGGCTTCGGCCAGCGTGCGCCAGCCCTGCGCATGGATTTCCGCCGACGTGATCACGCGCGCCGCGGACGGCGCTTCGCGCGTCGTCTGCGTGAAGCGCGAGGCCGAGTAGATCTCGAGGTCCAGCAGTTCCTCGAGCGGAAGTTCCGCGATGTCGGCGCTGGTGGACGGCGATTGCGCTGCCGCGGTGCGGATCGGCGTCGACGCCGATGCGAGGACGCCCGCGAACGCCGCGGCGCAAGCGCGGCGTGCGGCGCGCCGTTGCCAGCAGTCGCTGTTCGGGAAGGGCGAAGTCATCGACGGGGTTCTCCAGGGACGCATCCTCCGCGAGCCGGGGCAGCACGGAGATTGCGGGACGTGCGCACCTCAAGCAAGGCACGTGCCAGAGCGCAGCCTCCCGCTCGCGCGATCGCCGAGGTCGCGACGGCACGATCAAACAAGGAATGTCAGGGCGTGACGCGATCGCGCGAT
>DAIOWG010000274.1:0-4504 GCA_036758645.1 Dokdonella sp.
CCAGCGGCAGCACGCGTTGCTGGAATTCGCGATCGGGTGCGGGCGGGATCGCGAGGTTCCTCGTCTCCATCTCCGCCGAGGTCCGCGGGGCCGAATCGGACAGGAACATCGGCACGAAGATCACGGCCAGCGCGATCAGGACGGCGGCACCGAGCAGGCGCTGCTTCAGCGATGAATCCATGGTGAGCCCATGTCGGGGAACGCGTCGATTATACGCGCGTGCCAGGCTGTATCGGCGCCAACGGCGACGCGATGGAGCGACGCATCGCGAATCCGAGCGCAGGCGCCGCGACCAGGAACGAGCCGAACGCGAGCACGCGATCGCCCGGTCGCGCGTCGACGCAGGCCGCTGCCAACGCGGCAGCGACATCCGCGTGCAGCGAAACACCTTGCGCACCCGGCAGCACGCCCTCGAGCCGCCGCGAGAGCGCGTCAGCGGACAATCCGCGCGGGGAATCACGTTCGAGTCCCGCGAGCAGCCAGCCATCGACGCGCGGCGCGATCTCGGCCACGACAGCCGCGACGTCCTTGTCCGACAATGCGCCGAAAACCGCGAGCGTGCGGCCATTCGCCGGCGCGGCATCGAGCCACTGCGCCAGCGTGCGCGCCGCCTGCGGGTTGTGCGCGACATCGACGACGAGCTCGGGCATGCCCGCGAAGCGCTGCAGGCGTGCCGGCACGCGTGCGTCGGCGACGCCGCGCGCGATCGCGCGGGCATCCCATCCGAGTCGGTCGCGCAGCGCATGCAGTGCCGCGATCGCGGCGGCCGCGTTGTCGACCTGGCACGCGGCCGAGAGCGCGGGCATCGGAAGCTCGAGTCGGGGCGGCGAAGCACCGCCACCGGGCCAGCCGCGCCATTGCCAGCCGTTGGCGCCGAGGGTGAACGCATAGTCCCGCTGCGCCAGGCGCGCGACCGCACCGATGGTCGAGGCGGCTTCGAGCAGGGCCCCCGGCCCCGCGGTTTCGCCGATGATCGCCGGTCGACCGGCGCGGAAGATGCCCGCCTTCTCGCGCGCGATCGCGTCGCGGTCGGGACCGAGCCAGTCCTGGTGGTCGAGGTCGATCGTGGTGACGATCGCGACGTCGGCATCGATGAGGTTGACCGCATCGAGTCGCCCGCCGAGCCCGACTTCGAGCACGGCCACATCGAGCGCGGACTGCGCGAACAACAGCAATGCCGCGAGCGTGCCCCATTCGAAATACGTCAGCGAGATCGTGCCGCGCGCGCGCTCGATGCGCTCGAACGCATCGACGAGCGCTGCATCGCTCGCATCGGCGCCCGCGATGCGCACGCGCTCGTTGTAGCGCAGCAGGTGAGGCGAGGTGTACGCGCCGACGCGATGGCCCGCGGCCCCGAGCATCGCCTCGACGAACGCGACGGTCGATCCCTTGCCATTGGTTCCCGCGATCGTGATCACGACCGGCGCAGGAGCGGGCGCCCCGAGCCGCGTCCAGACTTCGCGCACGCGATCGAGCCCGAGTTCGATCGCGCGCGGATGCGAACGCTGCTGATGGTCGAGCCAATCGTCAAGTGTCATTGCAGGGCGAGGGTCGAGGGGCCAGGAGCCAGGCGCGACGGGCGGGTGGCGGCCCGCAATTGTCGTGGACAAGAGACGCAGGTGACCTGCACGGAGGCTTCAAAAGCGATCTGGCCAATCAGCGAGCAGGCCAATCAAGACCGGGCGGCTCCTTGTTGCTCGCCCCTCGCCCCTCGCCCCTTCGCCTCACCGCATCAACACCCGCCGTGGCTTCCACGGCAGCTTGCCTCGCCAGTACTGGATCAGCACGAAGCCGCCGGCCATGCCGCCGAGGTGCGCGAAGTGCGCGACGCCGGCCTGGGTACCGGTGATGCCGAGGATCAGTTCGATCACGCCGTAGCCGGTCACGAACAACCAGGCCGGCATCGGGATCGGCGGGAACAGCAGCATGATGCGCGAATGGGGGTACATCATGCCGTAGGCGAGCAGCAGTCCGAACACACCGCCCGACGCGCCGAGCGTCGGGTAATAGCCGCCGGTGAAGAAGTGCACGACCGCGAGCTGCGCGAGTGCGGCACCGATCACGCTGACGAAGTAATACAGCGCGAACGGGCGCGCTCCGAACAGGTTCTCGATCGCACCGCCGAACATCCAGAGCGCGAACATGTTGAACGCGAGGTGCGTGAACCCGCCGTGCAGGAAACCGTAGGTCACCACCTGCCACGGCTGGAACCCGGCCACGTTCTCGTACATCGAAGCGCCGAGCGGCCACAGAGCGAAACGCACGATCAGCGTTTCGCCCGCGAGCATCTGCAGCAGGTACACCGCGATGTTCGCGATCAGCAGTGCGCGCGTGACGGGGGGAAGGTCGAAATGCATGGGTTCCTGCGGCGAGTCCGGCCCGGAAACACCATGTCGGGCGACCTGCCGAGGATGCGGCCTCGCGGCGCGCGATTCAATACGCGCGCGCGCACGCTCAGAGCATGAAGCCGAGGTCGCCGCCTCCGTGCGCACCGAAGCGCCCGAGGTTCGGGAAGATGTCGGAGATGCCGCCCGCATCGACGCCGAACCAGCGCGCGAGCGTGGCCGAGTACTGGTCCACGGCGATGGTCGGGATCACCTGTCCGTAACCGGTGTCGTCTGGATTGCCGTTCGGCGCGAGCGAAGGCAGCGCGCCGTAGAAGCGCTGGCCCCGGACTGCACCGCCGAGCACGAAGTGATGGCCGCCCCAGCCGTGGTCGGTGCCTGCACTGTTGACCGCCAGCGAGCGACCGAAATCCGACGCAGTGAACGTAGTCACGCCGGATTCGACGCCGAGCTGGACGGTCGCGGCGTGGAACGCATGCAGCGCCTGCGAAAGCTGGCCGAGCAGGTAGTCGTGTTCCTCGAGCTGCGCGGCATGCGTGTCGTAGCCGCCGACCGAGACATAGAACACCTGCCGGCTCATGCCGAGCGCGCCGCGCACCGCGATCAGTCGCGCGACCATCTGCAGCTGCGCCGACAGGCGGTTTTGTTCCGGATCGGGGAACGGCGTCTCCCACGTCGGCGGCGTGCCGAGCGCCGCGGCGATCAGGCGATAGGTGTCGATCGACCGGCGCGTGGCCCCCGCGAATGCGCGCTCGAACAGGTGGGCCTGCGTACCGGGCTCGATCAGCGCATCAAATGCTGCCTCGCCCGCGCTGTTGTCGCCCTCGAGATACCAGGACTCCGGACCGCCGTCGGAATAGTTGAGCCGCTCGACGCCTTCGGTGCCGATGCCGTACGGGTTGACGATCGCATCGCGCTGGAACGGGTTGTTGCCGCCGAGCGAAATGCTCATCGGCACGTCGCCGCTGTTGGCTTCATGCAGCAGGTCGGCGATGCGCCCGCCCCAGCCATTGGCGCTCGCATCGTCGGGTCGCGAAGTCTGCCACTGCACCGACTGGTCGGAATGCGAGAACAGCTGCGGCGGAACCGGTACCGTCTGCGCCTGGTACTCGGCTTGCGTGATCGGATACAGGAGTCCACCGACGTTCGCGACGACTGCCGCCCTGCCCGCATTGAACAGCTGCGCCATTTCCGGCATCAGCGGATGCAGGCCGTAGCCCGCGGGCCCGCCGCCCGCGGCAGGGTTCAGAGCATGCAGCGAAGCACTCGGGATCGCGAGACTTCCGCGCGAGGCGACGTAGTCGTTGCGCGGCTGTCCGCTCACCGGCACGACGGTGTTGAAACTGTCGTTGCCACCGAACAGGAACACGCAGACCAGCGCCTTGTAGTCGCCGAACGCGTAGGGGCGCTGCGCGGCCGCAGCGGAAATCAGCTTGAGGTTGCCGAATGCCGAATGCAACGCGACGCCACCGAGCGCCGCGGCGATGGACTTGCGCAGGAACCGGCGCCGATCGGCGTGCATGGGGGGCCTCACTTCTGGATCGAGTATTCGGGTGAGCTGATGATCAGGTACAACAGGTGCTGCACGCGCTCGCGCCCGAGATCCGGACCGTAGTCGCCCTGCGTCATCTGCTCGAGCCGCTGCAGCAGCACCTGGCGCATGAACGGCGACATCTGTCCGGACAGGAACAACAGGTCGTACTCGTCCACCAGCGCGGCCGGATCGATGGCGGCGAGCGCGGCGTCGGCCTCGATCTGCAGCAGCAGCGCGTGGTCGGGATCGCGCATCCAGCACTGCAGGTTCATCGGGTTGTAGCAGAAGATCTGGTGGAAGAGGTCGTTCGGCGTGGCGACGATCGCGTCGTCGGTGAGGATCTGGAACTCCGGAGCGACCAGGCCCGCGCCCGCGACTTCGCCGGGCGGGCGATACGCGGGCTGGAAGAAGTTGAACACGCTCGGCGCGCGCAGCGGCGCCTGTCCGTACCAGTCCTCGATCCCGGGATAGCGATCGGACAGGTTCCAGATTCGTCCTGACTGCGAACGACTCTCCAGGGCGCGCCACAGGTGCGTCGCCTTGAGCAACGGCTCGCGCAACTTGCCGAAGCGGTCGGCGTGCTGCCAATGGCCGTAGCGCGCTTCGGGGTCGAGCAGGATCGCGC
>DAIOWG010000275.1:0-4500 GCA_036758645.1 Dokdonella sp.
GCCTCTTGTGTAGGAGCGCACCCTGTGCGCGAACGCCCGACGCTCCGCATGTCACATCCGTGCGCGTCGTCCACAGGGTAGGATCCTGCACGAGCGTCGCGCGCATCGCGCGCCCGCGCATCACACCAGCAACATGACCAGCGAAGCCAGGCTGCCGACCGACTGCGTACCCGCCGCCAGCCACTGCGCGCGCGCGGCGGGATTCTCGAACGGATGGATGCTGTGCCCCGCATCGGCGATCTCGCGCAGCGCGCTGCCCGCGCGTACGGCGCCGTAGCCGAGGATCGAGGCCGCGGAGACGAGCAGGAAGGCGCTTGCCACGCCGGTCGAACCCGCGGCCGTGGCGGCGCCGACGGCTGCGCCGCCGAGCAAGGTGCCGACACCGACGAAGGCGGGCACCACGACCTTCCATACGAGCTCGTGCGTCGACAGTTCGCCATCGTTGGCGAAGCTGTTCTCGTCGATCGCTTCGGTGCGCGAGGCCTGCACCGGATCGACCTCGCGGCGTTCGTCGACGCGCGGGCCGAGCTTGCCGTCCGCGCTGAAGACGTAATTGCGACCGAGGATGTCGCGCAGGCCTTCTGCTCCGTCGGCACCCTGGCCGCGGAACAATGCCGCATGCGAGAGCGCATCGGCGCCTTCGTCGATGCCGGCTGTCATCTGCGGCGCGAACGCGAGCGTCAACGTGCCGGTCTGGATCGCCTGCACCGCCTGCATGCCCGGCATGCCGCGCGCCGCATTTTGCGCGGCTGCCTGCGGGTTCACCATCGGCGCATCGACGCCATGCGTCGCGCGTTGCCCCGCACTCGGCAAGGTGGATTCGTTGGCGGCACCGCGCAGACCCGCCGGTATCGTCGCGTGCACGGGCTCGCCCGCCACATTCGCGCCGCGCGCGGAATGGGCCGCCGTGGCGGGCGTCGCCTGTGCGGGTGTCGATGCCGCGGCCTGAGATGCCTGCGGAATCTGGCTACCCATGCCGCGTTGCTGCAGCGTGCCGTCGTGCAAGGGCGCGGTGCCCGGCGTCGGCGCGCCACTCGTGCCGGGCTGCAACGGCGTGTGTGGTCGCAGCGATGGCGGGTCGTTGGGTGCATTCACGTGCGGAAGCGTCGGGCCCTGCGCGTTCGTGCCGGGCAGCGCCTGCGTCACGACATGCGTGGTCGTGCGCACCACGTCGATGACCGTCGGCGGCACGTTGGCCGCGTTCGGCAGCAAATGCCCCGCGTGCAAGGGCAGGCCGGACAACAGGCCCTCGCCCGGTCGCAGCAACAGCGCGGCGGCGTGGCCGCCGCCGCCGAGCAAGCTGCCCAATGCATGCCCGACGAACGAACCCAGGCCGCCGAAGCCGCCAGCGTGGCCGTGCCCGTGCGGCGAGCCCATGCCCGGCGCGCCCGCCCACGGCGGCATTTGCGGCGCGTCCGGTCGGCCGTGGCCGCCGACGGGATTGCCTGGCAGCACGTGGTTGCCCGGTTGCGTGTGGGCGTTGCGGGGCGAGTGCCCCGTCGGCGTGGCGTCGGGTCCGTGACCGGGACGCTGCTGCCCGTGCGGTCCGTCGCCTGCGCGCGGCGCGTCGCCGCGAGGTCCATCGCCGCGGTACCCACCGTCTCCACCGCGCGGACCGTCGCCGCCGCGATGGCCTTCTCCACGTGGCGTGCCGTCGTGGCGTGGGCCGCCACCGCCGTGCGGGCCTTCGCCCTGGCGCGGCGGCGTGCCGTTCTCCGTGGCATGACCCTGCGCCTGCGCCGGGATCGAGCCATGCGGTCGAGTGCCGTTCGCGCCGCCGCCGAACAACTGCTGCTGCATGCGATTGGCGTGATAGAAATCGCCGTGCTGCCTGAAGTGCTCCGGGCCGCGCGGAGGGCCGCCCGCGTCGCCATCTTCGCCAGGTCCTGCGCTCGTCGACTGCGCGTTGGCTCCCTCGCCGGCGTCCTGCGGCAACTCGATGAAGCCGTGGGCGTCGCTGGACTGGATGGGCGGTGTGCTCATGGGGATACCTCGCAGACTGCGCACGGCCCCCTGTACCGGCCTGTGAATCTGCCAACGGCGATGGTCGCGCGCCATTGGGGATGTCCCTATGCGCGACGCTCGCGCGTGGCGCCATCGCCGGTGGTGCCGGATGAAAACGGCCGCGCATCGACGCCCCGAGACGCCGATGCGCGTGCCGCGCCCCGCGATCAGACGATCTGCGACAGGAAGTGGCCGTCCACGGCCTGCATCCAGCCACCTTCGTTCAGGCGCAGCCATGGCCCGCCTTCGGGGTTCTCGTAGATGCTCGTGCCATCGTCGACGGCCGCGTCGACGAGTGCGCCGGTGAAGGGCAATTGTTCGATCTTGAGGTCGCCGAGGCGGTTCTGGTCGAGGCCGGTGATGCGCATCACCTGGTCGCCCTGGGTGATCGTCAGCGTGCTCGACAGCGTGGTGCCGTTGCCGCCCGCGAGCCAGGGCGTGGTGTTGATCGTGATCTTGGTGCCGTCGGCGAGGTTCAACGTGGTGGTGCCGTAGAAGTCGCCGACGCGCACGCCGTTGTGGTCGAAGTGCGGGTCGCCCCAGATGCGCGTCTTCTCGCCGCTTTCCTTGTTCGTCACGACGAATTCGGAATTGTGCTCGTTGATGTCGAGCGTGTAGTTGCCGAGATCGATCGTCGCGCTGCCGTTCTCGCGCTGGTCGACGCTCCACTCGCCCGATGCGCCGCCGCTGCGCAGGCCCTGCGCGCTGTCGAGGTAGTCGCAAATCGCGCGCGCGTCGACCAGCCCGATGCGCCCGTCTGCACCCGCGAAGCCGATCATCGACAGGAGCTTCGCGCGTTCGGCCGGGTTGAGCCGGGACAGGTCGGCATCGGCGAGCGCTGCTGCGACCTTGTCGCCACCGTAGGTGGACTTATCGCAGCCTTCGATCATCGCGTTCGCGCTGCCGAGTAAGACGCCGTCCTTGAAGGTCTGCACGGCCTGGTCGACCAGCACGCCGAGCATGTTGCCGAACAGCGCGCCGCCGGGGTACGCGGCGAGGCTCGCCGCATTGAACGGCAGTTGGGTGCCGCCGATCACGTCGAGGAAGGAATCGCTGCCGCCGCCCGCTTCGAACTGTTCGAGCGATGCCAGCACCGCGTCGGCTTCGTCGTTGCTGATCGCGCCATCGGAACCGAGCACGTCGAGCTGCGCCAGCAACACGTTCTTCTCGAGCGGGGAGAGGCGGCCGAGGTCGACGTTGTCGAGCGCGGCGCGAATGCGCACGCTGCCGATGCCCGGGTCGGCCTGGTTGAGCGCGCGATCGACGTCGCCACGGAGACGGATATTCTCGAACAGCCGGTTGTCGCCGAATGATGCGGTGTTGCCGAAGACGCTCATGGGCCAGCCCTCTCGTGTGCGATGGATGCGCAGGCAGTGTCGGCATTCCCGCACGCGCCCGACATCCGGACTGACCCTGACTCGGGAGAACCCTTGGGCCTGCGCGGGAACTGCGCGCAACGCCCGATGCCGCCGGTGCGTCGGCGCAGGCCTACGGGTATCCCCTAGCTAGGGAACGACCCGATGGCAGCCGAGGTCGTGGCGAGGCCCAATAGCGTCGTCAAGCACCGTCGCGTCCGGCGGTGCGCACACCCGATCGCGCGAGGTCCGTCATGCCCGAGATCAGTGCCGTTTCCAACCCATCGCTTGCCTCGGAGCAGGCGTCCCAGGACAGCAGCTACACCGTGCAGCGCGGCGACACGCTGTCGGAGATCGCGGCGGAGAGCGGTGTATCGCTCGGCGCGCTGCTGGCGGCCAATCCGCAGGTGCGCAATCCCGACGTGATCTATCCGGGCCAGCAGCTGCAGATCCCGGGCGGCGGCGGTGGCGATGGTTCCGCTGCGGTGGCCGACCCGGCCCAGGTGGCGGCGCCCACCGGCGCGTTCGACTACAACCGCATCGCCGGTGTGGCCAACAATCCCAACGTCACGCCGGAATTCATCAAGGAAGTGGAAGCGATGGCCGGGCGCCTCGGTACGCGCCCCGAGTTCATCATGGCGACGATGAGCTTCGAAACCGGCGGCACTTTCTCACCGAGCGTGAAGAACCCGACCAGCTCGGCCACCGGCCTGATCCAGTTCCTCGACAGCACCGCGCGCGGCCTCGGGACCTCCACAGGCGAGCTCTCGCGCATGAGTTCCGTCGAGCAGCTGCATTACGTCGAGAAGTACTTCCAGCCATTCACCGGCCGCCTCGGCACGCTCGAAGCCGTTTATACGTCCGTGCTGTCCGGCAGCCCGAAACCGGATCCGAACACGACGCTGTTCAGCGCCGGCTCCAACGCCTACAGCGCCAACCGCGGTCTCGACCTCAACGGCGACGGCCGCATCACCGCCGGCGAGGCGACCAGCAAGGTGCGGGAGCGCATCAGCGGCGAGCTCGACGGTTCGCCCGCGCCTGCGCCGAATCCCGGCGGCGGTGACACGCCGGCGCCGAGGCCGGCGGGCGGCGACTACACCGTGCGCAGCGGCGACACGCTGTCCGGCATCGCGCAGCGCAA
>DAIOWG010000276.1:0-4460 GCA_036758645.1 Dokdonella sp.
ATGTCGAGCACGGACTCCATGCCGAGCTTGATCTGGAACACCACGACGTCGTGCAGCAGTCTCCAGCGCGTGTCACCGTCGACGGGGTTCATGTGCAGTCGTCTACGGGCGCGACGGTCCCGGTCACGGCATCAGCAGCACGAGCTTCGGGTAAATCAGGTTTTCGTTCGCCACCCGGTCGCGATTGAGGTCCCAGATCTCGCGCCAGCGTTCGGCCGAGCCGAGACGCTCGGCGGCGATCCTGCTGAGCGAGTCGCCCTGCTTCACCGTGTAAGTCTTCCGGCCGGCGATGGGCTGCATGAACACCGAGGACGAGGCCGTCAGGTATTCCCGCATCAGTTCCGCGTACTGCGGTGTCGTGCGGAACTGGTCGATGGCGTTGTTGATGGCGTAGAGCAGGTCGTAGTTGCCACTCGCGACGGCGACGGCGTACTTCGACTGGTTCAGGTTGTAGCGAACGATCACCGTCTGCGGGTGCGATTTGATCTCCTCGGCCGCGAACGGGTAATCGTAGATCAGCGCGTCCGCCCGGCCCTGCTCGACCGCTTCGAACCAGCCGTTCTCGCCCGAGAATCGCGTGATGTGCGCGCCCGGGATGTTCTCCTTGACCCAGCGTTCGGCGGCGGGGTCGTCGTAGATCGCCACCCGCTTGCCTGCGAGGTCGGCAGGCGTCTTGAAGGTTTCGGCATTGCGCGAGTGCACGATCATGCAAAGCCCGAAGTCGAGGTATCCGATCGACCAGTCCACGCCGGCAATCGACGGATCCGGGACGTAGCCGGCCATCACGATGTCGATCTCTCCTGAGCCGAGCTTGGCCGGCAGGTCCTCGTAGTCGGCTTCCACGACCTGCACGCGCTTGGCGCCGACCGATTCCGCAATGACGCCCGCCAGCCGGAAGTCGAAGCCGTCGTCCTGCTTGCGCTCGTTGACGAAGTGCAGGGGGGCCGCGTCCGGCTCCATGCCGACGCGCAGCACGCCACTGTCGCGAATGCGCGCGAGCACCCCGCCCGGCGGTGTCGACGGGCTCGGCGGCGGCGGCGCACTGGCATCGCCGGCCGGCACGGCGGACGACGGGGCGGTCGGAGGCGACGTTGCCGACGTCGTGGGCTCCTGGGTGGCCGCCTGCCGCGTCGGGTGACCGGGCAGCTGCGCACGGTACATCCACAAGGCATAGGCGATCACGGCCAAGCCCACCAGGACCAGCAAGCCCTTGCCTGCGCCTGTCAGCTTGAATGCGCCACGCTGGTATCGATTCATCGACGCTCCTTGGTTGCTAATGCCCGCCGGCGCCTGTCAGTCACCGAGCAAGGTCCGCAATTCGTTGATGCGTGCCCGAAGGTCTCCCCGGTCCAGGTCCCGATACCGTTCTGGCAGCAGCTCCCGCGACGTGCACTCCTGGACCGCGACCAGGACCTGCAACTCGCGCTCCAGCGGGCTCGATGCCGGGATGAAATCCGCAAATGCGTTTCGAAGGACCTCTGCCGACACCGCGGCGGGGTGCTCGCCCGCGTCGGCGGCGAGCGCGGCACGCGCCAGGATCGCCTCGATGTCTGCACCGGACAGGCCGGTGGGATCGGCCACCACTTCCCGCAGCGAAGTCACCGGGCTGTCGAGTCCGCTCTTCTTCAGCATGATCCGGAACAGCGTTTCGTACTCGGCGTCCGTCTCCGGGTAGAACAGCGCCACGTGTTCCTCGGCGCGGCCCTGGCGCTTGAGGTCGATCGGCAGCAGGTCGGGTCGGCTCGTGATCAGGAACCAGACGATCCGGCCGCGATACTCCGTGTTGGCCATGAACGTGGCGAGTTGCGCGAACACGCGATTCGAGGTGCCGGAGTCACCCTGCTGGTTGCGGTCGCCGAGGAAGGCGTCCGCCTCGTCGATGATCACGCCGACCGGCCACATCGAGCGCAGCAGGGTCAGGATCTTTTCGAGGTTGCCCTCCGTCACGCCCTGCCACTGCGAACGGAAGTTCAGGAACTTCACGCACGGAAAGCCGATCTCGCCCGTGAAGCAATTCACCAGGAAGGTCTTGGCCGAGCCGACCGGCCCGGCAACGAGGTATCCCATCGGGACGCCGCGCAGGCGGCCTGCCATGATCGCGCGCGCGGCGCGTCGCATGCGATCCTTGACGCCTTCGTGGCCGGCCACCATGTCCAGCGAGAACGACGATTCGACGTATTCGAGCAGTCCGTAGCACTCCGCCTCGATGACGCTCTTCTTGTAGCCCCGCAACAGTTCGCCATCGAGCGTCGTGCGACGCTCGTCCACCGACGACACGATCTGTCGCAGCTGCACGCGCGTCAGGCCGGACGTCAGGCTGGCGATGCGCTCCGCGGGCATCTTCGAACGGCCCGCGTACCACGCGTCGTCGCGGACGCTTCGCAGGTAGGCGCATCGCTCGGCCTCGTCCGGACGGCCGACCTCGATCTCGATCGTCTGCGGCGACCGGATCACGCGCGGATTAAGGTCGGCGAGATTCTCGGTGATCAGGACCAGCGACACGTCGGCCGCGAGCAACGCAGGATCGGTCGCCCACTTCTGCACGAACACGCGCACCGCGCGGTCGTCGGGGTTGCCGTCACCGGTCGAATCCGGCAGCAGCGTCTCGGCGTAGGGAAACAGGATCGCGACGCCGC
Source organism: Dokdonella sp. (assembly GCA_036758645.1). GTDB lineage: Bacteria > Pseudomonadota > Gammaproteobacteria > Xanthomonadales > Rhodanobacteraceae > Dokdonella_A. The sequence continues at coordinate 2,637 of DAIOWG010000276.1, forward strand.
ACGGCCGATCCTGGCGCAGGCACTGCTGCAGGAACGAATCGAGCAATCCGAGGAACGCGACCGGTTCGCGCGGCAGCGACCGCGCGTGATCGGTGCCGTGGACCAGGTCGACGATTTCCATCGCCTCGGAGAACCGCCGGTGCGAGTCCGGCGTGTGGAAGATCGGTCCGTTTGCGCGCTGGTACTCGATGACGACGTCCCGGCGTCCGAACACCTGTTCGCTCAGGAATTGCGTGATCGGCACGTACGCGCCGCCGGCAGCCGCAATCAGGTCGTGCGTGTTGCCGTACAGCACGAACGTGTTCCCCAGCCGCCCGCGGATCGCGTGCGCAAGCTGCCGGGCCCAGCCCGGGAATTCGCCCAGAGGGTCGTTCATCGATTGTCCTCGCGTTGCCGGGCGTGGCGACGTCGCCGATCCGAGTTCGTCGAGCGCACCCCGGCGGCCGGCGCCTCGCCGAGTTCCACGGCGCTCGCCCGCACCAGCGCTTCCATTTCGCGCACGACGCGTTCGGAGTCCTGCGACTGCTGCGCGATCGCGGCGAGCTCCTGCGCCACCGCCTGCGGATCGCGCATCGCGATCGAGTTCTGGTGCAGCACCTCGAGCAGCGACTCCATCGAGTCGAGCTCCGTCGCCAGCGCTTTCATCGTCCCGCGCGCTTCCGCCAGCGACCCCAGCAACTGCTGCTTGAGCTGGATGTTCTTCTCGAGCGCGGCCCGGGCGCGTGGTTGCAGGCCCGGCTGGGTGAGTTCCCGGTCGAGCGCGAGGATCTGCTGCTGGATCGCGCGCTCGGAGCGTCGCTCGAGCATGGCTTCGTAACGCTGCAGCGCGAGCAGCCGGTGCAGGCAGCCGTCCAGGATCACGTTCAGCTTGCCACGCTGTTCGAAGATGTACGCCTGCGAGAGGCCGGTGAGCTGCTGGTAGTTGGCCTCGATCAGCGAACAAAGGTGCTGCATCGCGTCGTAACGCCGGGCGTACGTCGGCTCCAGGGCCTCGAGCGCGACGGCGCGCCCGGTGTCGTTCGCCTTGCGGGCCTTGGCCTCCCGGCGGCGCGCGACGTAGCGCCGCAGCGGGCGCGAGTCGAGCAGCGGCAGTAACACGAGCTGACCCCCGCCCCACACCATCAGCGGCAGCGGACTCTGGCTTAAGGCAGAAATGGCCGCCACGCCGGCGAGGACGATCGCCTGATACTGGTTGAGCACCAGTTCCTTGAGGATCGAGCGCTCACCCCCGGCCCCTGGCTCAGGCTCCGCCATGCTCAGGCCCGGCCGGTGTCCGCTCAGGAACCGGGCGTCCGCTCGCCGGTGCGCGCCCCGACACTCGGCGTCGTCGTCGACGCCTGCGCGGCGGCCGCCGGCTTCGCGATGCCCATTTCGGCCTCGAATTGCTGCAGGATGCTCGACGCCTTGAGACGCCGCGCCGTCCGCTCGCGCTCGATGCCCTTCGTGTCGAGCGCCCCGGTGGCGACTTCGACCGCGGCCTTGGATTCCGCGACCTCCTGCCGGATCTGCTCGAGGAACTTGTCCGCGGTGGAGGCGACGCCGTACGACTGCAGTTCGACGATCGCATCGGCCGCCTGCTTCATCACCTTGCCTTTCTGGTGCTCCTTCAGCGCGCGCTGGCTCGTCTCGATCTTGGCTTTCAGCTTCTGCTTCAGTGCATCGACCGACAACTGCGACGCCTCGTGCGCCTTGGTGGCGGCAGCGAGCTGCTCGTCCGTGCTCTGCAGGTGACGCCGGACCTGTTGCAACTGGATCGCGTCTTCCTCGGCGACCGCGCGCGCACCGACCGACCCTTCGCGCAATGCCGCCTCGATCGACCCGCAA
>DAIOWG010000277.1:0-4430 GCA_036758645.1 Dokdonella sp.
GCGCCTTCCGGTGCGTCGATCGGCATGTCGAGCGAGGGCAGCCAGCGCCGATCGGTCGGCTCGAGCGTGATCTCGTAGCTGTAGGTCCCGCCGCGCCCGTTGCCGCGCCGCTGCGCGTCTTCCATGAAGCCGTAGCCGAGGAACCATCCGCGTGACCAGGTGGTGCCGTCGAAGTCCCACAGCACCATCGTGCGGAAATAGCGTTGCTGTGCCGGCGGCGGACGCGTATCGAAGCTCGCGCGCAGCGCGGGTGCGTCGCTGATCAGGAGTTCGGTGATCTGGCCCGGGGCCATCGTTTCGGAGAGCCCGGTGCGCGCGAGCATGTCGCCGCCGGGCGCGCCCCACAGCGGCGATCCGAGCCGTGGCACCAGCAGGAACGCCGCGGCCGCCAGCGGCAATCCGGCCAGCACCAGCAGGCCTGCGCTGCGGAACTCGGCTCGCAGCGGCCGGCGATCGTCGGGAATCGCGGGTTGCAGCGCGACCAGCGTGGCGACCAGCAGCACCAGCACCGTGCAGACCAGCGCGGTGAAACCGAGCGACTGCGTGAACAGCAGCGCGCTCATCAGCACGAATGCGGCGAAGCCGACCGCGACGCGCGCGTCGCGCACGCGTTCGGTCTCGAGCAGCTTCAGCGCGAGCAGCCCGCAGCCGAGCACGCTGCCGGGCTCGCGGCCGAACACGTTGCCGAACGACATCGTGATCCATATGAGCAGCAGCGCCGCGAGCGGGATGCGCACCCACACCGGCACGGTCGGCGCACCGCGCCGTCGCGACACCGCGCGCAGCGCGATCGTCGCGAACAATACCGCGGTGAACCACGCCGGCAGGTGCCCCAGGTGCGTCGCGATGACCGCGGCGACGCTCGTGCCGAGCAAGCCGAAACGGAGGTTGTCGATGCGTTCGCTCAAACCGCGGCTCCGTCGGCGTCGGGCAGCAGCGCGAGCGCGCGCAGGCAGTCGAGGCGATGCGCCAGCCCGAGCCCGGGGCCGAGGTCCCGGTCGGGAAGGCGCAGGCGATAGCGCCGCTGTTCGGCCTCGGCCGCGAGCACCCAGGCCGCGAGTCGGCAGATGCGCGATTCGTGGTCGAGTCCGGACAGGCCGTGGTAGTCGAGCACGAGCGTTTCTCCCGAACGCCGCTCGGCATCGCGAACCAGCAGCGTGTCGTGGCGGATCGAGGCCTTCCACGCGATCAGTCGAGAGGCATCACTGCTGCGGTAGTCGCGCAGCCCCGAGTGTTCCTCGCTTGCCCCCGCGTGCGCGTGTTCCCCGAGCTCGCCTGCGCCGGCCGGCAGCGGCGGCGCGGGTGATTCGACCGCGGGGTAGACCAGGAAGATGGCCGACGGATGCACGTAACTCCATGCCTGGAACAGACCGAGCGGGTAGTCGCTCCAGATGCGCAGGCGACCGGGCCGGAACCATCCGCGCCGCGGCGCGTGCAAAGGCAGCGCGACCTCGGCGGGATCGGACGGCGCCACCGCGAACACGACCTCGGTTTGGCCTGCGCGCAGTCGCAGGGCGTGGCGCGTGCGGCCGTCGGCCAGGAAGTGCAGATGCAGCGTGATCGCTTCTCCCGCGTGCACTTCGCTCGCGCGCACGCCGGACAGTCGCAAGCCGCTCAATACGCGAAAACCCGCGAACAGGCTCGCGCCGCAGGTCGCGCCGAGCAGGCAGGTCAGCAGGATCGCGGGATTGTTGCCGTAGTTGAGCGCGCCGACGAGCATCACGACGAGCAGCACCGCGAACGCGAGGCCGAAGCGCGTCGGCAGCACGTAGATGCGGCGGCGGTCGAGGCGCAATGGCAGCGGCTCGGGCTCGCGAAGGCGCGTCAGCGCGGGCAGCCGGCGCTCGGCCTGCTCGAGCACGCGCGTGCGCAGGCTGGCGGGTCCGCCGTTCATTCGGTCAGCGCACGGCCGTCGATTCGAGCAGCTGCAGCGCGAGGCGGTCGCGGTCGCCGCGCGCGCTCGCACCCGGCGTCAGGCGGTGGGCGGCGACGAACGGGAACACCGCCTGCACGTCCTCGGGCACGCAGTGCGGGCGCCCGGCGAGCAGCGCGTGCGCGCGCGCCGCGGCGAGCACCGCCAGACCGGCGCGTGGTGAAAGGCCGATGCGGATGTCGGGGTGCTCGCGGCTCGCGGCGAGCAGCGCCTGCACGTATTCGATCAGTGCGGGGCTCGCGAACACGCCGGCGCAGACCCTGCGCAGTTCGAGGATCTGCTCGGGCGCGAGGCACGGCGAAAGCGTCGCGATCAGGCCACGCCGGTCGTCCGCCGCGAGCATCGCACGCTCGGCGTCGCGGTCGGGATAGCCAAGGCTCATGCGCAGCATGAAGCGATCCAGTTGCGAGTCGGGCAGCGGCCAGGTGCCGGCGAAGTCGAGCGGGTTCTGGGTCGCGACGACGAAGAACGGAGGCGGCAGCGGATGCGTGACGCCATCCACCGTGACCTGCTCCTCCGCCATCGCTTCCAGCAGCGCGCTCTGCGTCTTCGGCATCGCGCGGTTGATCTCGTCGGCGAGCAGCAACTGCGTGAACAGCGGGCCCGGGTGGAAGCGGAACTGGTTCGCCTCGCGCTCGAAGATGCCGACGCCGATGATGTCCGACGGCAGCAGGTCGGACGTGAACTGCACGCGCTGGAACTTGAGTCCCAGCGTCGCCGCGAGCGCATGCGCGAGCGTGGTCTTGCCCACGCCCGGGAGATCCTCGATCAGCAGGTGCCCACCCGCGAGCAGGCAGACGAATGCGAGCCGCACCTCCCTGCGCTTGCCGAGCACGACGGTATTGACCTGGGCGATCGAGCGCGCGAGGGCTTCGCGCAGTTCGGTGGACAACGGAGTGGCGGCGGCGGCAGGTTGGGTCATGGCTCTCGCAAGGTGGGGTCGGAAGGACCCGCGCGGCATGCGGCAGATTCGCACACCGCGCATCCGCGCGCGCGACTTGCCGCGGGACGGGGCCTTGCGGCACTCTGCACCGCCTTTGCGGTCGATCGCAACTGGCGTGGTCGGCGCGATGCCCGACCTTCGCTGCACGCATGCCGGGCAATCGCCCGCCGATCGTCCCACCCAGCCGAGGTACCCGCGTGTCCCGCAACCGTCGCAGCGCGAACGAAATCCCGATCTGCGGCGCCTGCGGCGACGAGGCGACAGCCGCCGCGGCGCATGCGCCCGGCCTGGAAGGGCGCTGACGCATGTTCCGCCCGCTCGAGGCGTTCATCGGCCTGCGCTACACGCGCGCGAAGCGCCGCAATCATTTCATTTCCTTCATTTCGCTGGTGTCCGTGCTCGGCATCGCGGTCGGCGTGACCGCGCTGATCACGGTGATTTCGGTCATGAACGGCTTCGACCGCGAACTCAAGGACCGCATCCTCGGCATGGTCTCGCACGCGACGATCGAAGGGGTCGGCGAAACCCTGCGTGAATGGCCGACCGCGCTCGAGCGCGCGAACGCGCATCCGCGCGTGCTCGGTGCAGCGCCGTACGTCGAGCGTCAGGCGATGCTGCAGGGCGCGCGCGTCAGTGGCGCGATCGTGCGCGGCGTCGAGCCCGCGCTCGAGGACAGCGTGTCGGAGGTCGGTCGGCGCATGACCCAGGGCAAGCTTGCCGACCTCGTGCCGGGCGGTTTCGGCATCGTGCTCGGCAAGGAGCTCGCGATGATGCTCGGGGTCGCCGTCGGCGACCATGTCACGGTGTTCGCTCCGGAGTTCAGCGCGACGCCGATCGGCGCGATCCCGCGCATGAAGCGCTTCCGCGTGATCGGCGTGTTCGAGGCCGGCATGCAGGAATACGACTCCGGCCTCGCGGTGCTGAACATCCGCGACGCCGAGACCCTGTACCGCCTCGACGGCCCGACCGGCATCCGCCTGCGCCTCGATGACATGTTCCAGGCCTACGCGGTGGCGCGCGACCTCGGCCAGGACCTCGGCCAGTTCTACCGCGTCAGCGACTGGATGCAGGGCCACAGCAACTTCTTCAAGGCGATCGCGATGGAGAAGAAGGTGATGTTCCTGATCCTGTCGCTGATCGTCGCGGTCGCCGCATTCAACCTCGTCTCGACGCTCGTGATGCTGGTGCAGGACAAGCAGGCCGACATCGCGATCCTGCGCACCCTCGGCCAGAGCCCGGCCAGCGTGATGGGCACGTTCATGGTGCAGGGCGTGCTCGTCGGCACGCTCGGCATCGTGCTCGGCGTCGCGGCCGGCGTGCTGCTCGCGCTGAACCTGTCCGACCTCGTGCACTGGATCGAGCGCACGTTCCACGTGTCGTTCCTGTCGCCGGACGTCTACTACATCAGCGAACTGCCGAGCGAACTGCATTGGCCCGACGTGGTCTGGATCACGCTGACCGCGTTCGTGTTCTGCACGTTCGCGACGCTTTACCCGGCTCGGCGCGCGGCCAAGACGGAGCCGGCCGCGGCGTTGAGGTACGAGTAGCGGGGAA
>DAIOWG010000278.1:0-4421 GCA_036758645.1 Dokdonella sp.
CTTGTCGGCCAGCAGCGGCGCGCGTCGCGCGAGGTCGGCGCGCACTCGCGCGAGATCGAGCCGGCGCGCTGCCACCGCGGCGTCGGACTGCGCCGCCATCGCCGATTGCTGGCGCACCTGGCGCACCGCGTTCGCGAGCGCGCTGCGCGCCTTCGCGAGCGCGACCTCGGCGTCGGTCGAATCGAGGCGCACCAGCACGTCGCCTGCTTCCACGCGCTGCGTGTCGTCGACGAGCAGCGCGACGACCGTGCCAGGCACCTGCGCCGACACCATCACCTGGTTGCCCGCGACGTACGCATCCTCGGTCACTTCGCGCTGCGACCACACCAGGGTCCACAGCAGGTACCAGGCGATGCCCGCCGCGATGAACGCGAGCGTGATGCCGACCAACAAGGCGCGGCGCTTGCCATTGCGGGCCGGAGCAGCGGCAGGGGAATCAGTCGGACGCGAGGCATCGCTCATCGTGGGTCGGCCTGTGGCGGGTTCGGGTGCGCCGCGTCGGCGGCAAGTCCAGCGGCGGATGCGTCGGCGCGGTAACCGCCACCGAGCGCGCGGGTCAGGGCGATCGCGCTCGAGAGCGCCTGCGATTCCAGTTGCACGAGCGCGTCGCGTTGCTCGAGCACGCGCGCATGCGCGGCCAGCACGGCGCGATCGTCGCCGAGGCCGCGTCCGCTGCGCAGCGTCGCGCTGCGTTCGAGCGCCTCGATCGCGGCCAGCTGGCGCCCGCGCTCGTCGCGACGCGCATCGACCTGCGCGAGCTGGAGCGCGTGCAGGGCGACTTCGCGCGCCGCGTCGACCACGCGCGCGTCATGCGCGGCGGCCGCAGCCTGCAGCTGCGCCTGGCTCACGCCGTAGGCCGCTTCGAGCGGGCGACGTGCGAACAACGGCAAGTGCAACGCGGGACCGAAACCACCCATGCGGCTGCCCGCGTCGAACAGGCGATCGAGGTCGATCGACTGCAGGCCGACCAGCGCACCGAGCCGGATGTCGGGAAAGAACGCGGCGCGTGCCTGGTCGACGCGACGCATCGCCGCCTCGACGCGCCATCGGCTCGCGGCGATGTCGGGACGCCGCGCGAGCAGGTCGAGGCCGGCGTCGTCGGGCAGCCGCGCGTCGGCGCGCGGCAGCGGTCGCGGTTCGAGATCGCCGAGTTCGGCCGGCGACAGGCCGAGCAGCGCGGCGAGTGCGGCATGGCGAATGCGCGCGGCGCCTTCGCAGGCGGCGGCGAGTTCGCGCGCGGCCGCGAGTTGTGCCTCGAGTTCATGCCCGATGTCGGGCGGGTCGATGCCGCGCTCGGCGCGCCTGGCGGCGAGCGCGAGCGCACGCTCGAGCGTCGCGCGCGTGTCGCGTGCGAGGGAAAGTCGGGCCTGGTCGGCCTGCCAGCCGAGATAGGTATCGGCGACCGCGGCGGTGAGCATGAGTGCGGCGGCGCTGCGTTCGGCTGCCGCAGCCCGCGTCTCGTCGACCGCGGCCGCGACCGCGGCGCGCGTGCGGCCCCAGAAGTCGAAGTCGACCTCGAACTCGAGGCTGAGGTCGCCCTGGTTGTACCAGGTGAATCCGAGGAAGCGTGGCGGGATCAGTCCGTTCTCGCTGAGCCGCTGCCGCTGGAGCTGCGCGTTCGCGCGCGCCGACAGGCCTGCGCCGGCACCGGCCACGTCGATCGCACGCGCGGCGGTGTCGAAGCGTTCGCGCGCTTCGTCGAGCGTCGGCGCGTCGGCCAGCGCGCGCGCCTCGAGCGCGTCGAGCTGCGGATCGTCGAATGCGCGCCACCATTGCGGGGCGGGCCAGTCCCCGCCGGCCTCGACAGCGAGGCCCGCCAATGGAGCTTCCGCGCGCAGCGAAGGCCGCTCCGGCCGCGAGGGAACGGAACAGGCCGCGAGCAGCAGCGCGCACGCGATCGCGCTCAGCAGCGGAGGTCGGGCAGTCGGGCTCATCGCGGTCCGTGGCGAGGGTTCGGTCGGGTTGCACGCACCCGCCGACCCGGGACCTGGTGGGCGTCGGGTCGCCGGCAATACGATACTAATGAGTCTTGTAATTGCCCGCAATCGGTATCGAAGCGGAGCCGGTCAGCAGACCAGGTCCGCGCGCGTCGCTGCCGGACACGGCGCTCCACAGGCCGGACCGCCGCCGGACGGTCGGCCCTTCAGGCGCAATCGTGTTCAGCGGTAATCGCGATGGCAGGCGTCGCAGGCGTGACCTATGTCGGTCAGTGCCTGCACCTGCAACGCGCAGGCCGACGACGCGTCCCAGCGCGCGATCGCGCCGCGCAAGTCCGCCGCGTACTGCGCGAAGACGCGATCCTTCGCGGCCGGTGCGAGCACGCGGTGCTCGATGTCGGCGGCGGATCGGTCGAGGCGCGTGCGCGCGGCGGCCAACGATGGAACGCTGCAGTCGCTCGCGCGCGCGCCATTGCGTGCTGCAGCGAAGTCGTGCTTCATCAGCGTCATCAGCGCACGCGGAACCTCGTTGCGCCGCTGCAGCGCGCTCGCGGCCGTCGATGCGAGCAGCGCGCCGACGAGCGCACCGAGCAGCAGGCACAGCAGGTAGCGCATCAGCGCTGTTCCTGCCTGGCCGCTGGTCGCTTGCGGTGCCGCAGTTGCGTGAGCAGCAGGGTACCGAGGCCGAGCAGGATCTCGTCGACAAGTGGAATCATGTCGGGAATCAGCAGATCGGCGACGAACAGCGCAGCGGTCAGCAACGCGAGGCGCGGGAAGCGCAGGTTGCCCGCCCAGCGCAACAGCGGACTCGTGATCGGATTCGGCATCGCAGGCTCCGGCAACAAGGCGCCGCTACGATGGGGCCTCGCGCCGACTTGGGCAAGCCATCGGCGCGCGTGGCGGTTTGCCCGATCAGCGCGGGTCCGCGCGGTCTGGCTGAGGACCCGTGATCGCGGCACGCTGGCGCGCACGCGCGACCTGGCGCTCGGCCCAGCGCCGCAGCACGCGTGCACGCCGCGCGCCGACCTGCGGATCACGCACGATTTCCTCGACGCGCTCGAGCAGGGTATCCACGTTCTCGTGCCGCTGCGTGCCAGGATTGCGAGCCCCGGACCACAGGTCGATCCAGTGGTCGGTCTTTTCCCCGATCCGGAGCACCGCTGCGAACAGGCGCGGTGGATGCTGCCGGATCCGAATCAGATCGATCGCGGCGGCCCCGAGCGTGAGCGGGCTCAGCGCGATGTCGCGCAGCGCATCGAGCAGCAGCTTGACCTGCAGCAGCGCGACCGCGCGCACCAGCGCGTTCGCGTCGCTTCGGGATGGCGGTTCGTCCATCGTCGCAGCCTAGTCGCATTCATCCGTCGTGGGAATCGCGCGGTCCGTCCGATCGCGCGGCGCGCGCCATGCTTCGGGCCGTATTGATTGGGCTAGATTGCGCGCAACCCGGCGCGCGGGTGCGCGACCTCCCACGCCCATCACTTCCGGATCGATCGGCATGAACCATCAATCGCTCGACAACCCCGTATGGGCCTCGCTGCATTCCGACCATGCCGCGCTCGCGTCGCGCGCGGGGCAGGTCGTGCGCTATCCGGCGGATGTCGCGCCGTTCGTCGCGGTCGAGGACGAAGCCGCCTCGCAGGAGGATGTGGAGGTCCTCGTGCCTCCAGGCGAACTCGTCTGCTTCGTCGGCTGCGCGCCGCGACTCGCGCACGGGTGGCGCATCGCGCAGACCGCGACGATCGCGCAGATGACCTGCGCAAGTCGCCTCGAAGTGGCCGCCGGGCCGGAGGCGATCGAGCTTTCGCAGGCGCACCTCGCGGACATGCTGGCGCTTACCTCGCTCGTCTACCCGCACTACTTCCGTCCGCGCACGCCGCGCATGGGCCGCTACATCGGCTTGTACGAGCACGGGCGGCTTGCCGCGATGGCCGGCGAACGGATGCGCTGCGACGGCCACACCGAGATCAGCGCGGTCTGCACGCATCCGGCGCACACGGGCCGCGGGCATGCGCGCAGGCTCGTGGCGCTGCTGGTGAACCGGATCCTCGCGCAGGGGCGCCTCGCCTTCCTGCACGTCAGCCAGGACAACCTGCGTGCGCGCGTCCTCTACGAACGCCTCGGGTTCGTCCACCGCGCGGGAATCGCGTTGCGCGTCGTCACCCGCGACCCGCGCTGACGAAGGACGCCTCGCGCGGCGACCGCGACGCGGCCCTGCAGGTGCGGACCCGCCGCGCGTGCGCCATGCCTTCAGCGCTTCGAGCGCGCGGCGCCGGCGCGGGGTCGCTACCTCGTCGCCGCTCCGCGCAGCCAGGTTTCGATCCACGCGTTCGCGCATCGGACGCGTGCGCCGGACGGTCCGCGCCGGTGCGGACGCGTTCGCACGACATCCGCGCGCGCGGCCGATGCGCGTGCGCGCGTATCGTGTGTTGCGGAAGTTGCGCAGGGGTGCGGCGAGCAGGAGGGGTGGTGGTCGGCAGAGTCAGG
>DAIOWG010000279.1:0-1727 GCA_036758645.1 Dokdonella sp.
GCGTCACGCTCGCATCGGGCAGGTCCAGGCGTCCGTCGATCGCGTAGCTGCGGTAATCGCCGAGCGCGGAGTGTTCGGGCAGGGATTCGGGCGCCGGCGCCGCGGCGGACTTCATCGCCATCATGCGCGGCCCGCGATCGTAGCCCGCGAAGTTCGGCGCGCCCGCGACGAGCTTGAGCGATGCGCCCTCGTAGCTGCGTCCGCTGCGGTTGGCGATGCTCGCGCGCGCCTCGAGCCGCATGCGGCAGGCATCGTCCGACTGCAGCACCGCCGCATAACCGGCGCGCCAGCCGAGTCCGGAGGTCGGATAGGTCAGCGCGGCGTTCGAAGCACCTGGCTTGCCATCGAGGGCGAGGTGCAGCGAGCTCCCCGGCAGGCCTGCGCCGGCCGGGAACTCGACGCGCGCGTAGTCGCGCACGTAGGCAATGCGCCCGTCGCCGCCGCGCACGCCGAGGCCGCCGGCGTCGATCGACACGAGCTCGCCATCGGCGATGCTGCGACCATCGGCCGCAAGCACCTGCACGCGCGTGCCGCGTTGCGCCGACAGCAGGCTGTCGCCCGCGGTCATCACGCGCTGGCCGAGCACGCGCGCCGTGCCGCCGAGCTCGACCGCGACCGCTTCGGCATCGAGCAGGCTCGGCAGTCCGCTGATGATCACGGTCTGCGCACCGCCTTCGAGCTGCAGCGCGCGGCGTTCGTGCACGACTGCATGGCCGTCCGCGACCGGATGATTGCCACTGTCGAACAGCGCATCGCTGTCGCTGCGATAGATCGTCAACGCGGGGTCGGCGGCGGCGACCACGGTGGCGGGCGTGGCCACGGACATCGCGAGGGTGAGCAGGTTGCGCAGCATGGATCGCACTCCGGTCGCGGGAAACGGATAGGGCTATGATAGCCGCTCACTGGAGAGCGCCATGCACAGCACCGCGTTTGGATTCGCCTGCATCCTTGCCACGTCCTTGTGGGCGACGGGCACCGCGCATGCGCAGGGCAGGATCGGTGTCTTCGACGCCTGGATCCGCGCCGCACCGCCCGGTGCGACGATGCTCGCGGGCTACGCGACGCTGAAGAACACCGGTGACGCGCCGATCAGCATCCTGACGGTGCACAGCGATGCGTTCCGCATGACGTCCCTGCACGAGACCGTGGTCGAGGATGGCGTCGCGCGCATGCGCGAGATGCACCGGCTGCAGATCCCGGCCGGCGGCGAAGTGCAACTCGCGCCCGGCGGCAAGCACCTGATGTTCATGCAACCGCGCGGCGACACCGCGATCGGCGAACGCGTCGCGGTCACGTTCCTGATGGCCGACGGCGCGCGCGTGGAGACCTACTTCGACGTGGTCCCGGCCGATTCGGTGCCGGACTGACACGCGAGCCGGATCGCATCAGGCAGCTGAACCGGCGTGCCCGCGGCCGGATCGATCCAGACCATCACGACCTCACCGTCGGCATGCACGCATGCGGCGTCGCCGTCGGCGACGATGCGGTGCGCGATCGTGACCGAGGTCGTGCCGATGCGCGTCGCCTCGAGTTCCACCACGATCCGTGCGGGCCAGGCAAGCTGGCGCCGGTAATTCACGTGGGCGGCGGCGACCACCGGCATCGCGGACTCGTCGAACCACTGCCCGCCGATGCCCGCGAGCCATTCGAGGCGCGCTTCCTGCGCATAGACGAGGAACGCGGCGTTGTTGACGTGGTTGAACGCGTCGAGGTCGCGCCAGCGCACG
>DAIOWG010000279.1:1737-4375 GCA_036758645.1 Dokdonella sp.
CGGCGATGAGCTCGATGCGCACCGTCTCGGGCCAGTTGATCGGCCGGCGGTAGTTCACCGCCACCGCCGCCATGATCGGCGCCGCCGTTTCGCCCGCCCAGTCGTGGCTGAGCGACTTGAACCAACGCACGCGCGCTTCCTCGATGTAGCCCAGGTAGCTGGCGTTGTTGACGTGGTTGAAGGCGTCGAGGTCGCCCCAGCGCACGGGCACGGGCACGCGAGCGAGCAGCCGCGGCGCCGGCGGGACGGCGGACGTCGTCGCCGTGCCGCGCTTCGCGACCGTACGCTTGCGCGGAGCGCTCAAGCGGCCTCCTTGCGTGCGCGCTTGCGCGGAGCCGTGGCGGCATTGGCGAGCGCGCGCGCGAGGAAATGCCCGGTGTGCGAATCCGGCAGCTTCGCGACCTGCTCGGGCGTGCCGGTCGCGATGATGGTGCCGCCCCGGTTGCCGCCTTCGGGGCCGAGATCGACGATCCAGTCGGCGGTCTTGATCACGTCCAGGTTGTGTTCGATGACGACCACCGTGTTGCCGTCGTCGGCGAGCCGCTGCAGCACCTTCAGCAACTGTTCGATGTCGTGGAAGTGCAGGCCCGTGGTCGGCTCGTCGAGGATGTACAACGTGCGCCCGGTGTCGCGCTTGCTGAGTTCGCGCGAGAGCTTCACGCGCTGCGCCTCGCCGCCCGAAAGCGTGGTCGCGCTCTGGCCGAGCTTGATGTAGGTGAGGCCGACGTGCATCAGGGTCTCGAGCTTGCGCGCGAGCACCGGTACCGGCTCGAACAGTTTCCACGCATCCTCGACCGTCATCTCGAGCACGTCCGCGATCGTGTGGCCCTTGTAGGTGATCTCGAGCGTCTCGCGGTTGTAGCGCTTGCCGTGGCAGACGTCGCACGCGACGTAGACGTCGGGCAGGAAGTGCATCTCGACCTTGATCAGCCCGTCGCCCTCGCAGGCCTCGCAGCGGCCGCCCTTGACGTTGAAGCTGAAACGACCGGGCCCGTAGCCGCGCGCGCGCGACTCGGGCACCTGCGCGAACAGTTCGCGCAGCGGCGTGAACAGCCCGGTGTAGGTAGCCGGGTTCGAGCGCGGCGTGCGCCCGATCGGCGACTGGTCGATGTCCACGACCTTGTCGAACAGGTCGAGCCCCTGCACCTCGCGCAGCGGCGCGGGCTTTTCGTTCGCGCCGTTGAGTTCGGCCGCGGCGAGTTTGTGCAGGGTGTCGTTGATCAGCGTCGACTTGCCGGAGCCCGACACGCCGGTGACGCAGGTGAACAGGCCGGCCGGGATCTCGAGGTCGACGTTCTTGAGATTGTTGCCGCTCGCGCCGAGCAGGCGCAGCATGCGCTCCGGGTCCGGTTTGCGCCGCTCTCTCGGAGCCTCGATGCGACGCGCGCCCGAGAGGTACTGCGCGGTCAGCGAGCGTTTCGACTTCAGCACGCTCGCATAGTCGCCCTGCGCCACGACTTCGCCGCCGTGAACGCCGGCACCGGGACCGATGTCGACGATGTGGTCGGCGAGGCGGATCGCGTCCTCGTCGTGTTCGACCACGATCACGGTGTTGCCGAGGTCGCGCAGGCGGCGCAGCGTGCCGAGCAGGCGTTCGTTGTCGCGCTGGTGCAGTCCGATCGAGGGTTCGTCGAGCACGTACATGACGCCGACCAGGCCCGCGCCGATCTGCGAAGCGAGCCGGATGCGCTGCGCCTCGCCGCCCGAGAGCGAATCGGCCTGGCGGTCGAGCGTGAGGTAGTCGAGGCCGACGTCGACGAGGAAGTGCAGGCGATCGCGGATTTCCTTGACGATCTTGGTCGCGATTTCGCCGCGCCAGCCCGCAAGTTCGAGCGCGTCGAAATACGCGAGCGACTGGCCGATCGGCAGCGCGGTCAGGCTCGGCAGGTTGGATTCGCCGACGAACACGTTGCGCGCGCTGCGGTTCAGGCGCTGCCCCGCGCAACCGGGACACGGGCGCTGGCTGATGAAACGCGACAGTTCTTCGCGCACGGCCGCGGACTCGGTCTCGCGGTAGCGGCGCTCGAGGTTCGGCACGATGCCTTCGAAGCGATGCTTGCGCGTGACGCCGCCGCGCGCGCTGGCCGGCGTGTAGCGGAACGCGATGACGTCGTCGCCCGAACCATGCAGCACATGGTGGCGGATCGCTTCGGGCAGCTCCTGCCAGGGCTGGTCGACGTCGAACTTGTAGTGGCGCGCGAGCGACTGGATCAGCTGGAAGTAGTATGGATTGCGCCGGTCCCAGCCGCGTACCGCGCCGCCCGCGAGGCCGAGGTGCGGGTTGACCACGACGCGCGCGGGATCGAAGAACTGGGTGACGCCGAGGCCGTCGCAATCGGGACAGGCGCCGATCGGCGAGTTGAACGAGAACAGGCGTGGCTCGAGTTCGGGCAGCGAGTAATCGCAGACCGGGCACGAGAAGCGCGACGAGAACGTGAGCTCCGCTGCTTTCGCGTCGTCGAGGTCGACCAGCATCGCGATGCCTTCGCCGAGGCGAAGCGCGGTTTCGAACGATTCGGCCAGGCGCTGCTTGATGTCGGCGCGCGGGCGGAAGCGGTCGACGACGACCTCGATCGTGTGCTTCTGCCTGAGCGCGAGCGGCGGCACTGCATCGAGTTCGTGCACCGCGCCGTCGACG
>DAIOWG010000280.1:0-315 GCA_036758645.1 Dokdonella sp.
TGCTCGGCACCGGCGAACGCCAGGTATTCCCGCCACGCGAAGCGCAGGCTGCGCTGTTGCAGCGTCGCATCGGCCTCGAAGTCATGGACAACGCGGCGATGTGCCGCACCTACAACCTGCTCGCCGGCGAGGGTCGGCGCGTGGTCGCGGCGGGCATCCTCGAAGGCTGATCGCGCGGCTGCGCGGGATTGTGGGTGGATTGCAGCGCCGAAGGCGCGAGACCCCCGCGGCGCACCTGCATGGATGCCGCGCAGGACGTCGCAGGTCGCGATGGTGGAACTCGCCGCGTTGCGGCTGCGTTCCACCCTACCCTGC
>DAIOWG010000280.1:415-4369 GCA_036758645.1 Dokdonella sp.
GCGCGACTCCGTAGGGTGGGTCGCAGCGCCGAAGGCGCGAGACCCACCGCCGTGCTCCCGCACCCGCCGCGGCACCTTCGTGAACGCCGCTCGAGCGGTCGGACATGGCGATGGTGGAACTCGCCGCGTTGCGGCTGCGTTCCACCCTACGCTGCGCGCGACTCCGTAGGGTGGGTCGCAGCGCCGAAGGCGCGAGACCCACCGCCGTGCACCGGCACCGATCGCGAAGAAGGCACAAGGCGCCGGCCGACCTGCGGTCGTCCAGCCTACTTGGCCTGGGCCGACATCTCGCGCAGCCGTCGCAACGCCTCTTCCTGGATCTGGCGCGCGCGTTCGCGCGAGATGCCGAGCTCGCGCCCGATCTCGGCGAGCGACTGCACCGGCGTGCCGTCGAGCCCGAAGCGGCGCTGGACGATCATCCGCTGCCGTTCATTCAGCGCCTCGAGCCAGCTGCGCAACCGTCCCGCGCCGAGCGTCGCCTCGAGCGCGCCGGGCGCCTGCTCTTCGCCCTCGTGCAGATGCCCGATCAATGCACGCTCGCCCGATTCGATCGCGGCATCCAGCGAGCCGACGCGCTCACCGACGCGGAACAGTTCGGCGACATCCGACAGGCTGCGCCCGGCCGCCGACGCGACCTGCTCGAGGCTCGGCGGACTGCCGAGGCGCGCGGCAAGTTCGCGTTCCGCGCGCAGCACCTGCGCGAGTTCGCGCAGCACGTGCACCGGGAGGCGCACCGTGCGCCCCTGGTGCATGATCGCGTGCTGCACCGCTTCGCGGATCCACCAGACCGCGTAAGTCGAAAAACGCAGTCCGCGTTCGGGATCGAACTTGCCGACCGCGCGGATCAGGCCGAGGTTGCCTTCCGCGATCAGGTCCATCAGCGGAACGCCGCGCCCGACGTACGGACGCGCGACGCTGACCACCAGCCGCAGGTTCGCCTCGATCATGCGCCGTCGCGCGTCGCCGTCGCCGGCCTGCACCGCGCGCGCGAGCGCGCGCTCGCCGGCCGCGTCGAGCAGCGAGATCAGGCCGATCTCGCCGAGGTACGCACTGGCCGAGCTGCGCGCCTCTTCGTCCTGCGGCTCGAGCGCGTCGACGAGCTCGAGGATGTCTTCTGCTTCGGCCGGCAGTTCGCTGGGCATGGGGGAGCTCACCCGCGCAGCTTAGCGCCCCTGCGCCCGTGCGCGGAATGGCTGCGGCTCAGCGCCGCGGCAGGAACTCGAGCGGATTGGCCGGCTTGCCGTTGCGGCGGATCTCGAAATGCAGCGAATCGCGGTTGGCGCCGCTCGATCCCATCTCCGCGATGACCTGGCCCGCGCGCACGCGATCGCCCTCCTTCACGAGGCGCTTGCGGTTGTGGCCGTAGGCCGACAGGTAGCTGGCGTTGTGCTTGACGATCACGAGTTCGCCGTAGCCGATGAGTCCGTTTCCGCTGTAGACGACGCTGCCATCGGCGGCCGCGCGCACCGGGTCGCCTGCGCGTCCGCCGATATCGATCCCCTGGCGCGTCGGGTTGCCCGCGGCGAACGTGCCGACCAGGGTGCCGTCCGCAGGCCAGCGCCAGCTCACGTTGCCGACCACCGCACTCGCCGCGGGCGCGCTCGGCGCCGCGGCGACAACCGGTTCGGGCGGCGGCGTCGCCGGCGCGGGGATCGCAGGCGCAGGTGCGGGCGTCGCCGGCGCGCGCGTCGTGACCGCGCCTTCGACCGATTCGAAGGGTGCGGGAACTGGCACCGTCGCACGCGGCTCGACCGACGGCGGCCTCGCCGGAACCGCCGCGAGCGCCGGCCGCGCGGTCGGTGCCGGCGGCGCGCCAACGCGTGCGCCCGCAGGTGCGCGCGTCAGCAGTTCCTGCCCGACATAGATCGTGTACGGCGGACCGATGCGGTTCCACGCCGCGAGGTCGCGGAAATCCACGCCGTTGCGGAACGCGATGCTGTAGAGCGTGTCGCCCGCGCGGACGCGATGGCTGCCTGCGCCAGCCGGCGTCTCGCGCACGGACACGACCGGGGCGACCCCGCGCCGCGCAGGGTCACCGCTGAGGTCGTCGACCGGTGCCGGACCGGTCGAGGCGCAAGCTGCGAGGATCAGGGTCGTGCTCGCGGCGCAGGCATGGACGAGGCGTGAAATGCGTTCCATGCCGGGATCTTACCGCAGGAACTTGAAGTAAATGATGGCCAGCGCGATGAGCACGAGGAGACTCCAGCCGATCCACTCGACCCAGCGATGCAGCGCCTCTTCCGCGCGCTTGCCGCCAAGACGGATCACGCCTGCGAGCAGGTACACGCGCTTGCCGCGTCCGATCAGCATGCCGAAGAAGAACGGCAGCAGCGGCATCCCGACGATGCCGGAGGCCCAGGTGAACACCTTGAGCGGCACCGGCACGAAACCCGCGAGCACGAGCATCCAGAACGCGCGCCATGGATGCGCGACGACGTCGGCGCTGAGTTCGGTGACCAGCGCATCGATGCGCGGCAGCCAGCCGAACACTTCGAACATCGGTCGCACGAGATGGAACGCGTAATGGCCGAGCGCGTAGCCGACGAAGGCGCCGGCCAGCGAATAGGCCAGGCTCACCGTCGCATATCGCAACCACAGGTGGGGTTTGGCCAACACCATCGGCGCGAGCATGACCTCGGGCATCACCGGGAAGATGATCGCCTCGACGAAGCTCAGCAACGCGAGGTAGCGTTCGGCGAGGCGGTGGCCGGCGTAGCGGATCGCGCGCACGTACAACGGCTGGAACAATTTCACGGCCGCGGCCTCCGTGCAGGGATTGCAAGTTTCATCCGGTACCACCGAGCAGCGGCACGAAACTGACCGCGCCGAGCGTTTCCGACACCAGCCCTTCGGGGCCGGCGCGCACGCGCAGCAGCGCCTGCTGGCCGGGTGGGCCGACCGGCGCGACGAGGCAGCCATCGGGCGCGAGCTGGTCGAGCAGGGCAGGCTCGAGCGCCGCGCCCGCGGCCGTCACGATGATCGCGTCGAACGGCGCCTCGTCGGGCCAGCCGAGCCGGCCGTCGTCGTGGCGCGAGCGGACATTCGCGAGCCCCAGCTTGCGGAAGCGGCGCCGTGCATTGCGCAGCAGTTCGTCGATGCGCTCGACCGTGAACACCTGCTCGACCAGCATCGCGAGCACCGCGCACTGGTAGCCTGAGCCGGTGCCGACTTCGAGCACGCGGCGCGGCAGGCCATGCTCGATCAGTGCTTCGGTCATGCGCGCCACGACCCATGGCTGCGAAATCGTCTGGCCCTGTCCGATCGGCAACGCGGTGTCCTCGTACGCGCGCGATGCGAGCGCCTCGTCGATGAACAGGTGGCGCGGCAACTGGCGCATCACGTCGAGCACGCGCCGGTCGCGGATGCCATTGCCCGCGAGCCGTTCGATCAGCCGATCGCGCGCGCGCTGCGAGGTCATGCCGGTGCCGCGCGCGGCCGCGTCGGGACGCCGGATCGGGTTCACCGTGCGCGCCTCATGCCCGGGTCGCCGCAGGCTGCAGCGCCGCGACCCACCCGCTGACCTTCTCCAGCGCCTGGAAGCGCGTGAGGTCGACATGGATCGGCGTGATCGAGACGTAGCCGTCGCGAATCGCGTGGAAGTCGGTGCCGGGGCCGTCGTCCTCGGCTTCGCCGGGCGGGCCGATCCAGTAGATCGGGCGGCCGCGCGGATCGGTCTGCGCGATGCACGGCGCGGAGCGGTGGCGGCGCCCGAGGCGCGTGACCGCGAGTCCGCGGATCTCGTCCCACGGGCGATCCGGCACGTTCACGTTGAGGATCGTGTCGGCCGGCAAGGGGTCGATCAGCAGCCGACGCATCAGCAGCAGGACCGCTTCGGCCGCGCTGTCGTAATGCTCGCCGTGGTGGTTGCGCGTCGCGAGCGACACCGCGATCGCCGGAAACCCGAGGAAGCGCCCTTCCATCGCGGCCGACACGGTGCCGGAATAGATCACGTCG
>DAIOWG010000281.1:0-4341 GCA_036758645.1 Dokdonella sp.
GTTTGGTTGCGTGCGCAGCAAGAGCGCCGGCCGACCTTCGGTCGTCCAGCCTACGAGGACGCAGCGCAGACGCCGGCCGCTTTCGTAGGCTGGACGCGCGCAGCGCGGCCGGCAGCTCGTGGTGTGCGAATAGCAAAGGCGCCGGCCGACCTTCGGTCGTCCAGCCTACGGAGGCGGTTCGCGCCAGACGAGGGTCGCGAAGCGGCCGGTGCGCGATTCGCGGCGGTAGGAGTGAAACCGCGCGTCGTTGAACGTGTCGAATCCGCCGCCGGACACGCGTGCGACGCCGGCGGCCGCGAGGCGTCGCCGCGCGAGCGCGGCGAGGTCGCATCGCCAATGCCCTCGCCGCGTCGCGGCGAAAGCCCGCGTCGCGCCTGCATCGGTTTCGACGAACGCCGCACGCACCTCTTCGCCGACTTCGTATGAAGCGGCCCCGATCGCGGGTCCGATCCAGGCGATCACGCGCGCGGGTTCGATGCGCAGCGCATCCAGCGTCGCCTCGAGCACGCCTGCGGCAAGCCCGCGCCAGCCCGCATGCGCGACGCCGATCGCGCGCGCGTCGTCGCTCGCGAACAGGACCGGCAGGCAGTCGGCCGTCAACACCGCCAGCACGGCCGCGCCGCGCGACACCGCCGCATCCGCGACCGGTTCGTCCGGTCCGCGTGCCGCATCCGCGTCGACGACGACACTGCCATGCACCTGCTGCAACCAGATCGGTGTCGATGGCAATCGCAACGCGTCCGCGAGTGCGGCACGATTCGCCGCCACCGCGTCCGCATCGTCGCCGCAGCGTGCGCCGAGGTTCATGCGCCCGTACGGCGCACGTGAATGGCCATCCATGTCGCGCGTCGTCACCGCTGCGCGCACGCCGGGCGGCGCCGGCCAGTCCGGGACGAGAATGCCGCGCACCGCGTGTCGCGCGCGCAGGACTCAGCCCGCCTTCGCCGCGATGCGGGTCGCCAGCAGCGCGCCGGCCGGCGTCAACGTGATGCGGAAGCAGGCGCCACCACCGGCCACGGGCACGTACTCGAGCGTGGCCTGGCTCGCCTCGCTCATCTGCTTGGCAAGGTACAGGCCGAGCCCCGTTCCGTATTCGTGCGTGGTGTAGAACGGTTCGAAGATCTGCGCGGCGACCTTCGGCGGGATGCCGGGCCCGCGGTCGATCACCTCGAGCAGCGGCGGCCCCTTCTCGCCCATCAGGCGCGCGACCACGCTGACGCGCGCGGGCTGGCCGGGTTGGCGACCGTAACGGATCGCGTTCTGCACGAGATTCCAGACCACCTGCTGCAGGTGCTGCTGGTCGACCATCGCCTCGATCTGGCGATTCTGCGTGACCGCGCGCAGGTGGTCGCCGCCGAGGTCGTTGGACTGCTTGTAGTCCTCGACGAACGCGAGCACCCACGCATTGAGGTCGATCGTCTCCGGCCGCGAGCGCTCGCGCCGCGACAGCTGCAGGATGTTCTCGACCACGTCGTTCGCGCGCGTGCAGTGGTTGTTGATGATGTCGACGAGCCGCTTGTCCTCGGAGTTGAGGTCGGGCGATTCGGCCAGCAACTGCGCCGAATAGCGGATCGCCGCGAGTGGATTGCGGATCTCGTGCGCGATCGAGGCCGACAGCCGACCGAGCGAGGACAGCGTCAGCTCCTCGGCACGCCGCGACAGCAGGGAGGTGTCGTCGAGGAAGATCAGCACGTTGGTGTCGTCGTTCGGCGCGAGCCGCGTGAAGCGCGGGATCACCTCGGGCACGTCGGGCGCGAGCGCGATCGCGGTCTGGTCGGTCTTGCCCGAATGGCGCCAGTGGTAGAGGCGGCGCGAGAGCTCGGACGCAACCGTGCCGAGTTCGCGCTGGTTCGGCGACGGGTTGCCGATCAGGTGCCAGGCCGACTCGTTGATGCGCAGGATATGGTTGGCCTGGTCGACCAGCAGCACGCCGGTCTTCATGCGCTGGATGATCAGGTCGTTGATCTGCTCGAGGTTCAGCAGGTCGACGCCGCGCTGCGCGGCGAGGTCCTCGGTCGCGCGCATGTGGCCGCCGAGGTAGCGCAGCAGCGCGCCGACGATGAAGTACGCGACCACCACCGCGGCCGTCTCCACGCCGGAACGTTCGGCGCCACCGGTGAGCTGGTTGTAGGCGTAGGGGACCGTCACGCCGAACGCCGCGATCGCGGCGAACAGGTAGGCGCGGTGCGGCAGCAGCAGCGCGGCGATGCCGACGTTGACCAGCAGCATCATCGGCACGAGGTTGTGGCCCGACACCGACACCAGCACCAGCGAGGCCGCCACGATGTCGACGAGCAGCGACGCGCTGATCGAGCCGACCAGGCGCCTGCGCAGGCGCTCGGTGCCGATCAGCAGGCCGATCGCGATCACGAGATAGATCGCCGCGGCAATCTGCCCGAGCATCGGCCGCGACACCGTGACCCACTCGACCGCGAACGGCGTCGCGACGAGGCCGATGTAGATCACCGCCTCGAGGCAGCGATAGAGATTGAAGAAATAGAGTTCGCGGCGGGTGATGTCGCCCGGCGAGGCGGCCGTGCCGTGAGCGTTGGGGTCGGCGATCACGGGCGCAGTATAAGAGCGGGGAATGCGGAATGGGGAATCGGGTATCGGGGATGGACGAGCCGCGACGTGGTTGCCCGGCCGATCGGCGGGAGTCCAGGAAGCGTGCGGGTGGACGCAAACGGCATCGCGACCTGCGCTTCAAACCCTTCCCGATTCCCCATTCCCCATTCCCGGCTTTAGAATACCGCCCCACTCCCGCGGCCGGCCGCTCGCCGCCGCTTCCCGGATTGCGTCCTGCGGCGCGCCTGCGCCGCGCTTCGCGCGTCCACGTGCAGAAGGTGTCCCCGAATGAATTTCCACGAATACCAGGCCAAGGAACTGTTCGCCGAGTACGGCATCCCGGTGCCACCCGGCAAGGTCGCGTCGTCGCCGGAGCAGGCGGTCGAGGCGGCGCGCGCGCTCGGCGGCGAGCAGTGGATGGTGAAGGCGCAGATCCACGCGGGCGGTCGCGGCAAGGCCGGTGGCGTGAAATTCTGCAAATCGGTCGACGAGGTGAAGGCCGCCGCGGCCGGCATGCTCGGGCGCAACATGGAAACCTACCAGTCGGGCGGCCGCGCGCTGCCGGTCAACCTCGTGCTCGTGACCGACGCGACCGACATCGCGAAGGAACTGTACCTGTCGATCCTGGTCGATCGCGGCAGCCGCACCGTGTCCTTCATCGCCTCCGCGCAGGGCGGCGTCGACATCGAGCAGGTCGCGCGCGAGACGCCCGAGGACATCCACACGATCGAGGTCAACTTCGTCGAAGGGCTGCAGCCCTACCAGTGCCGCAAGCTCGGCTTCGACATGGGCCTCAACGCGAAGCAGGCGAACCAGCTCACCAAGATCATGCTCGGCCTGTACAAGCTGTTCAACGAGAAGGACCTCGCGCTGGTCGAGCTGAACCCGCTCGCGATCATCGCCTCGGGCGACCTGATGGCGCTCGACGGCAAGGTCAACTCCGACGACAACGCCGAGTTCCGCCACCCGAAACTCGCCGCGATGCGCGACGAGTCGCAGGAAGACGCGGCCGAGGCCGAGGCGGTGCGCAACAACCTCAACTACGTGACGATGGACGGCAACATCGGCTGCATGGTCAACGGCGCCGGCCTCGCGATGGCGACGATGGACGTGATCAAGCTCGCAGGCGGCGAACCCGCGAACTTCCTCGACGTCGGCGGCGGCGCGACCAAGGAGCGCGTGACCGAAGCGTTCAAGCTGATCCTCTCGTCGGACAAGGTGAAGGCGATCCTCGTCAACATCTTCGGCGGCATCGTGCGCTGCGACCTGATCGCCGAAGGCATCATCGCCGCGGTCAAGGAAGTCGGCCTCCAGATCCCGGTCGTCGTGCGCCTGCAGGGCACCAACGTCGAGAAGGGTCGCGAGCTGCTCGCCAACTCGGGCCTCGCGATCACGCCCGCCGACGATCTCAACGATGCCGCCCGCAAGGCGGTCGCCGCGGTCAAGGCCGCCTGAGCGAAGGACACGAACACATGAGCGTTTTGGTCAACAAGAACACCAAGGTCATCACCCAGGGCTTCACCGGCCAGCAGGGCACGTTCCACTCCGAGCAGGCGCTCGAGTACGGCACCAAGCTCGTCGGTGGCGTGACGCCCGGCAAGGGCGGCAGCACCCACATCGGCCTGCCGGTCTACGACACCGTGCTCGACGCGGTCAACGACACCGGCGCCGACGCGTCGATGATCTTCGTGCCGCCGCCGTTCGCGGCCGACGCGATCCTCGAAGCGGCCGACGCCGGCATCCGGGTGATCGTGTGCATCACCGAGGGCATCCCGG
>DAIOWG010000282.1:0-4334 GCA_036758645.1 Dokdonella sp.
CGACGTCGCCGATGCGTTGCTGGCGGATCTGGAACTGGACGGTGTCCTGCAGGTCGCGAGCTTCCACCCCGACTACCAGTTCGCCGACGCCGAGCCGCATGCAGTGGAGAACTGCAGCAACCGTTCGCCTTTCCCCACCCTGCACCTGCTGCGCGAG
Source organism: Dokdonella sp. (assembly GCA_036758645.1). Taxonomy (GTDB): domain Bacteria; phylum Pseudomonadota; class Gammaproteobacteria; order Xanthomonadales; family Rhodanobacteraceae; genus Dokdonella_A. The sequence continues at coordinate 158 of DAIOWG010000282.1, forward strand.
TCGAGCATCGATCGCGCGCTCGAGGTGATGCCGCAAAGCGATGCGATCTATCTGCGCAACATCGAAACCTTGCGCACGCTCGGCCACGCGGGATGGCGCGCGCTGTGGGACGAGCCCTCTCCCCCCATTCCGGAACCGCGCGAAAGAGACTAGATTTGCCTCGCGGCGGCGTGCCGCGCCCCGTATCCATCCTCGAGAGGACGTGCCATGAGCAAGGGCCTGAACCAGAAGAAGACCGAGAAGAAGAAACCCGAGAAGACGATGAAGGAAAAGCGCGCCGAGAAGAAGGAAAAGAAGGCTGCCAAGCGCTGAGCGTCCTGCGCATGCTTCGTCAATCGCCCGCGGGGTGGGCGCGCTGCGATCCGAATGCGCGCTCCACGTGCGGCCACAGCGCCGCCGTATAGCGTTCGGCGTCAGCCGCCGACAGGTGCGACCATTCGGGCAGATCGAGTCCCTGCAGCTCCGGATGGTCTTCGAAGTGGATGCCGGGCACGCCGGTCCGCTGCAGCAGCAGGTCCCATGTCCGGTCACGCGGAAACAGCGCCTGCTCCGACGCATGGTACGGTCCGCTGCTCGGCGGGCGCACGAAGACGACCGGCACGCCACGTGCGCGCAGCCGCGCCACTGCGGCCTGCGCCCGCCCGATCTGCTCGTCGATGCTCCGGCTGCGTTTCCCAAGGGTATCGAGGGTGGGTGGAGGCCGGTCGAATCCCTGTGCCCAGATTCGCCGCGCCAACGCCCGGTAGGAAGGATCGACTTCGACCTTTCGCCAGAGCCTCGTATTGCGGTCCGCCTCGGCGGTCATCAACTTGCGCACGTCCATGCGCGCCGGGAGACCTGGCCGGGCCGGCCAGCGCTGGCGCCTGACCACCGTCGCGAGTGCGAAGTCCGGGTCGAGGAACGCGAACCGGGGCTCGAGCAGACGCGACGACAGCCAGTGCCCGCTGCGCTGCGAGGGTCCCTGGTCGCGGTAATACGCGACGAGATCGCTGCGCCGACCCGCGGCGCCGAAGAAAGTCCCCGGCGTGACCCCGACCAGCAGGCGTCCGGTGAAGTCCGTATCGTCCGCGAGGTCCTCGAGGAACGGAATCGGGGAAGTCCCCTCGAGCGCGAGCTGGATCGGGCGCTCGCCGGCCAGCCGTTCCCATACCGGCAACTGCACGTCGAACAGCACGCGCGACGAACCGATCAACACGGTCGCGTTGCCCTCGCCCGCATCGATGCGGCGGCGTTGCACCGCCCATGCGCCATCGCTGTTGCGATGACCCGGCGTCGCGCCGAAGGCGCGCCAGCCGGCCTCCCAGCCGGCGACGAGCAAGGCGGCGAGCAGCAACGCGCAGAGCAAGATCGGTCGCCATGGCTGCGCCGGGATCTCGCGTTCGGGCACCGGCTGCGCGACCCCGGGGCGATCCGAAGCGGTCTGGCGCACGAAACCCGCGGCGATCGGCGCGCCGGGTTCAGAACTGGAAATAGATGAAGGCATTGCCGGTTCCTTGCGCGATCACGATCGCGAACAGCATCAGTGCCCAGGCCAGCGAAAGCAGCGGCGCCGGCACCTGCGCGAGGGCGGACTCGAGCGTGCGCTCGCGCATCGCCCAGTGCGTGGCGACGATGCCACCGACGATGAGCGCGACCATGGCGAGATGCGCCGTCGGCAGGATCGGCTTCGCGCTCGCGTTCATGCCGAGCATGCCGCCCAGCACGACCGACGCCTTGCCGAAGGTCGGCGCGCGGAAGAACACCCAGGTGAGGTTGACCAGGGCCCAGGTCAGCAGGCCCAGCGCGAACAGCATCCACGGCCCCGGCGCGTGGCCCGCGAACCGTCTGCGCAGCACGCGCTCGACCGAAAGGAAGAGTCCATGCAGGCCGCCCCAGGCGACGAAGGTCCAGCTCGCGCCATGCCAGAGCCCTCCGAGCAGCATCGTCGCCATCAAGGCCAACCAGGTGCGTGCTTCGCCATGGCGGTTGCCGCCGAGCGGAATGTAGAGGTAGTCGCGCAGCCAGCTCGACAACGTGATGTGCCAGCGCCGCCAGAAATCGGAGAAACCGATCGCTGCGTAGGGAAAGCGGAAGTTGTCCGGCATCGCGAAGCCGAGGCACATCGCAGCGCCGATCGCGGTGGTCGAGTAGCCCGCGAAGTCGCAGAAGATCTGCCCGCTGAACGCAAGCGTGGCCGCCCAGGCATCCAGCGCGCCGGGAACCATCGCGCCGTCGTAGACGAGTTCCGCCGGACGCGCAAGGAAACCGTCGGCGAGCACGACTTTCTGGAACAGGCCGATCGTCATCAACGCCAGGCCGAATCGCAGCTGGTCCGCAGTCGCGCGGCGCGATGTCGCCAATTGCGGCACCAGCTCGGTCGGACGCATGATCGGTCCGGCGACCAGGTGCGGGAAGAACGTCACGAACAGCGCGTAGTCGAGGAAGTCGTTCGCGGGTCGCGCGCGGCGCAGGTAGATGTCGAGCGTGTAGGACAGCGTCGCGAAGGTGTAGAACGAGATGCCGACCGGCAGCACGATGTTCCAGTCCGGCGGCTGGTAGTCGACGCCGAACACCGCCATCGCCGCGCGGAAGTTCTGCAGCAGGAACCCGCCGTACTTGAAATAGCCGAGCATGCCGAGGTTCGCGACCACCGACAGCAGCATCCAGGCATGGCGGCGGCGCAAGCCTTCCGAGCGCACGAGCTGCCGTGCGGCGTACCAGTCGACCACCGTCGCGATCCAGAGCAGGATCACGAACGGTGGATTCCAGGCGGCATAGAACAGGTAGCTGGCGAGCAGCAGGTTGAACTTGCGCGTCCGCCACGGCAGCGGCCATGCGTGCATGGCGAGCACGCAGGCGAAGAACACCACGAAGGTCAGCGAATTGAAGACCATGGCCGTGCCCCGATCCGGGAGCCATGCGGGTGCCGGGCCGGCGACCCTCAGGTCCTTCCGTCCGACATACGTGCGACGGCAGGCGGTTGCGCCATCGGCCGTGCCGACGGCGGTTCAGGGCACCGGCGCGGCTTGCTCGAATACGGCCAGCATGCCGGCATACGGTTTGGCGACGATCGGGGAGGCACCCGCGTAGCCGTCAGCACGGGTCCAGACCCGCGACAACGTGCCATCGAGGTACAGCGCATCGCGACAGCCGATGCCGTCGCGGAACAGGCGCGCGAACGCGTGGAACGAAACCGGTACCTCGCTCACCGCGAACACCACCGCCTGCGGAGTGAGCGCACACACGCCGCTGCGCAGCTTCAGGCTGTCCGATGCCTGGTCGAAGTTCGGATTGATCTTCCCCGCGACGACGAGCATCGGGCCCGACTGGGTCGCGATGCGCGCGTCGATGCCGAGCGCGCGCCACTGGCTCGTCGGGACGACACCGGCTTTCCCGTCGCGATCGACGTGGAACACCCCGTTCGGCTGGATCGCGAAATTGCCGCGGCTCGCGTTGCCGCGCGCGCTGTTGAGCGGACGCAGCGCGTTGCCATCCTCGACGTGCAGCCCGAGCGGCCTGAACTCGCGGTCGTAGATGCCTGCGTTGGTCGCGAACAGCAGGCTCCGGCCCTCGGCCTGGCCGAACGCGCGCAGCGACTCGATGCTCGAGAACGGCTTGCCGGCGGGATCCTTCCAGCGCAATTCGAGCCGATCATGCACGAGATCGACGTCCACCACGCGGTAGGTGGCGTCGGCGTGTCGCACCTGCCGCGCCTCCAGCGCATCAGCCGCGGGCGCGAACGATGCCAGCGCCAGCGACGCGACGCATGCGGGAACGGAAATGCGCATCACCCATTGTCGCCCAGGCAAGGGCATGCGTCGATCGCGGCATCGCGTCGCGCGGCAGGACCGCATGGCCAACCGGCCACGCGTCGAGTCGAACGCCCCGCCCCGCCGCGCCCGCGCGACCGCGCAGGCATTCGCCCGACCTGGGTAGAATGCGATTTCCGTCACCGGACACCGCCCCGATGCCTTCGTTCGATATCGTTTCCGAAGTCGACAGACACGAGCTGACCAACGCGGTCGACCAGGCCAACCGCGAGCTCGGCACGCGCTTCGACTTCAAGGGCAGCGACGCGCGTTTCGCGCTCGACGAGTACGTGATCACGGCAACGGCGCCGAGTGATTTCCAGCTCAAGCAGATGCAGGACATCCTGCGCGCGCGGCTCACCGCGCGCTCGATCGACGTGCGCTGCCTC
>DAIOWG010000283.1:0-4317 GCA_036758645.1 Dokdonella sp.
GTTGCGCAGGGGTGCAGCGCGCAGGAGGGATGGTGGTCCGCAGCGTCAGGTCCAGGAACACGGCCTTGTGCAATCCTGGACTTGACGCTGCGGCCTGGCCCGATCGACCGATTCGTCCGTTGCCGCTCGCAGGCCGTGGATGAAACGGGTTCTCTCTCGGGTTGGTTCAGACTAGGACCTGGCGCCGCGACACGCATCGGCGCGAGTCCCGTCGGACCCGCGGAGAATCCCTCACGCGTTGCCTGTCGCGTGACGTGGTTCGCAAATCGGCGATCCGGTGCCGGGACACTGTGCTTGCGCGCCACCACCCGGCGCGCCTTCCTGCGAGGTCGTGCCGATGCACCGGTATCCGCGGCGATTCCATCGGCTCCTTGCGGGCGCGATCGGCGTGGTGGTGCTGCCGCAGGCGTGCGCGCAGGCCGTGTTCGACTGCATCGCACCGGCGCCGCCGCCGATGTCCTCGCCGACCGTGCTCGGCAACGGCAACGCGGGCAGCGTCACCACCGCCCAGCTGCAGCAGGCACTCGACGCCGGCGGCGCGATCCGGCTCGACATCGGCGCCTCGGTGCTGCCGGTTTCGGCGACGCTCGAGGTCACGCGCGACACGCGGCTCGACCTCGGCGGCGCGAGCCTGTCGGGCGGCGGCGTGCGGCGCGTGATCGAGGTGCGCAATCCTTCCAACCTGACGTACGAGTTCGTGCTGCGCAATGGTGCACTGGTCGCGGGGGCGACACCCGGTGGCAGCGGCGCCGCGCTGTACAAGGCCACCGGCGGGCCCTGGCGAGCGGTCGCGATCCGCCTGTTCGACCTGCGCTTCGAGAACAATCATGCGATCCAGGTCGCGCAGGACGACGGCGGCGGTGCGGTGTACGTGGTCGGTGCCTCCGTGCTGTCGGTGGTCCGCACGCGCTTCCAGGGCAACTCGGGCGCGAACGGGGGCGCGCTGTACTCGCTGGGCTCCGCGCGCGTCGACCTGTTCGACAGCGAATTCAACGCGAACCACGCGACCGGCAGCGGCGGCAATCCGGGCAACGGCGGCAACGGCGGCGCGATCGGTGTCGACGGCGAAGCGCGCTTCGTCAACCTGTGCCGCACGCGCGTGATCGACAACGAGGCCAATGCCTACGGCGGCGGCCTGTTCACCGTGACCTACGGCGCCGCCTCGCATACGCGCATCGACGACTCGACCTTCGACGCCAACGCGAGCAGCGCGGGCGACAAGCTCGCGGGCGGCGCCTACATCCAGGGCAGCCCCGTCACGATCAGTGGCAGCACGTTCCGCGACAACACCGCCTCGGGCTACGCCGGCCTTGCACTGTTCGGCGCCGGCGGCGTTCTGCAGGGCAGCATCGTGAACTCGACGTTCACGGGCAACATCGCGACCAGCGGGCTCGGCGGCGCGATGGCGATCTCCGGCGCCTCCGCGTTGCTGCTGCAGAACCTCACGATCGCGCGCAACCACGCGCCCTGCGACGTGTGCTTCGCGGGCGGCATCGCCAACGACAGCGGCGCGGCGCTGACGCTGCGCAACGTGGTCTTCGAAGGCAACACCGGTGGCAACGCGTACAACCCGTGGGCGATGCTGCATCCTGCCGCCAGTGGCGCCGGCAACCTGCAGTGGCCGCTGCTGCGCCCGGGTTCGGGCGGCCAGCAGGAAGCCGCGGTTGCGCCGGGCACCACCTTCGCTGCCGCCGCGCTCGGCGATCCCGCGATGAACGGAGGTCGCACGATGACGATGGCGATCGCGCCCGGCAGTCCCGCCCACGACGGTGGCAGTCAGACCGGCGCACCCGCAACGGACCAGCGTGGCATGCCGCGCGCGGGCCAGGTCGACATCGGCGCCTACGAGTGGCAGCCGGATGCGATCTTCGATGACGGGTTCGAATCGGATTGAGTTCGCCATCGCGCAGGAATGCAGACGTGTTCGAGCACGCCGCGTGCGACCATCGCGGCATTGCTCCCGTGCGAGGAATGGCCATGCCGTCGACGTGTTCGCATTCGCGGTGTATCGCCACGATGGCGTCTGGCCTGCTGCTCGCCGCGTGTTGGGCGCACGCGCAGGCGGCACCGACCGGATCGCAGCCACGGCACTGGACGCCGGCGGCGCTGTCGAGCGAGCTGTACGAGTCGTCTCCGACCTTCTCGGCCGACGGACGCGAGCTGTACTTCTTCCGCGCCGATCGCAGCTTCGGCGGCTATCGCCTGCTGCAGTCGGAGTGCCGTGACGGTCACTGGACATCTCCCGTCGAACCCGCCTTCGCGGCCCCGAAGCCTGCGCTCGAATCGGACCCTGCGCTGGACGCCGACGGTCGCCGGTTGTACTTCGTCTCCAACCGTGGCGCGGCCGATCCTGACGACCTCGACATCTGGATGGTCGAACGCGCGGCGCGCGGTGCGAAATGGGGCGTGCCCAGGCGCCTTCCGGAACCGGTGAATTCCAACGGCTCCGAACTGCTGCCACGTCCGATGCCGGACGGCCGGCTGCTGTTCGGCTCGAGTCGCGCCGGCGGGTTCGGACAGGGTGATATCTACATCGCAACGCCGGACGGCAAAGGCGGGTGGCAGGTCGCGAACGTCGGCGCGCCTGTCAGCAGCGCCGCGAACGAGTACGAGGCCGGGATCTCGCACGACGGGCGCGTGCTCGTCGTCGTCGCCGATCGCGGAGACCGCTCGCACCTGTACGTGTACGACCGACGCGGCGCTGCGTGGCACGAGCGCGGTCGCGTCGCCGCGCGCGATGACGTGTTCCAGGTTGGCCCGCTGCTCTCGCCGGACGGACGACGACTCCTGTTCGCGCAGGCGCACCTCGATCGCTCCGGCGAGCTGTTCGTGGTCGACCTCGAAGCAGGCGCGGATCCGGCCTGGCCTCCGCGCTGCCGCTGAACCCTCATGCGTGCGTCACACGCGTGGCGACGAGCCGAGCCCGCACGCGCGCCGAGGTGCCGGTCGGGTTATTCGGCGACGCCCTTGGCCTCCGCGGTGCCGAGCAACTCGGGCTGCGAGATGCGCCGGGGTCGCGCGAGCAGCGGGTGCACGAATACCGCACCGAGGATGATCGCGGCGCCGGCGTAGAACAGCGGCGTGAGTTCGCGCTGTTCGCCGAGCAGCAGCGCCGCGAGCACGATCGCGTAGAGCGGCTCGAGGTTCGTCGCGAGTTGTGCCGCGAATGCGCTCATGTGGCGCAGCGCGACCAGCGCGAGCGTGAACGGCAGCAGCGTGCAGGCCAGCGCGAGCACGAGCAGCAGCACCGCGTCGCGCGCGCCCGGGAACGCGAAGATGGCCCCGTCGAAGGCAGGGAACAGCAGCGGCATCGCGGGGGCGAGCAAGGCCAGCGCGACGGTGCCGGCGCCGAGCTCGAGCGCAGTCACGGTGATCGGGTCGGCATGTTCGACCAGGCGCTTGTTGAGCGAGCCGAACAGCGCGACGAGCAGTGCCGACAGCGCGCCGATCGCGACGCCGAGCCGCATCGACGCCGGCACGCCGCCGACCACCAGCACGACCCCGGGCAGCACCGCGACGCCGAGCACGAGTTCGATGGCCGAGAAGCGCCGTCGCGCGAGCCACGGCTCGATCAGCGCGGTCATCGGCGTCGCGAGCGCGATGCAGGTCGCGCCGACCGAGGCGTTGGCGAGCTTGATCGCGCCGTAGAACGTCAGCCAGTGCAGCGCGACCAGCACGCCGATGCCGCAGTAGGCGAGCGCGAGTCGCGGCGGCAGGCCGAGCAGGCCGCGCCAGACGCGCGGTACCAGCGCGAGCGCGGCGACCACGATCAGCATGCGCCAAAGCACCAGCGGCAGCGCCGCGAGCGTGATGAGCTTGCCGAGGATCGCGGTGAATCCCCACAGCAGCACGCAGAAGTGGATCTGCAACCGGGCGCGGGTGGCGGGCGAGATCGGGTTCACGGGTGCGGACGGACTGCGATTGGCGGGCGGCGCATTCTATTCGCGTATGTATCGGAGTGCCGTGCGATCCTGCGCGACGTGCCCCAGCCGGATCGCGAAGATCGATGAATGCCCGCTGCTGCGAACTCAATGGCCGTGCCGCCGGGGTCGACGACCTGCGCCACCTCGTCCTCGACAACTACGGTCACTTCACCTCGATGCGCGTCCAGGGCGGATGCGTGCAGGGCCTGGACCTGCACCTGGAGCGACTTGCGCGCGCGACACTGGAGCTGTTCGGCAAGCCGCTCGACCTCGCTCGCACGCGCGACTGGATGCGCCAGGCGATCGCGCGGGATGCGGGGCCGACGACGCTGCGCGTCAACGTGTTCTCGCGCGCGCTCGACATTGCGCGCGATCCAGTGCTGCTGTATCACGC
>DAIOWG010000284.1:0-4301 GCA_036758645.1 Dokdonella sp.
GGGGACATCGACGCGGTCGTGATCTCGCACCTGCATTTCGACCACGCAGGGGGACTGCTCGCCGCCTGGAAGGAGGGCGAACAGGCTTCGCTGCTGTTCCCGAATGCGACCTACGTGGTCGGCGAGGAAGCGTGGCAGCGTGCGTTGCAGCCGCATGCACGCGACCGCGCTTCCTTCATTCCCGAACTGCAGCCGATGCTCGAGGGATCGGGGCGGCTCGAGCGCGTGCAGGGTGCGCGTTCGATGACGCTCGGAATGGGTGTCCGCTTCAGTTATTCGAACGGCCACACGCCGGGCCTGATGCTTTCGGAAATCGAAACCGACGGTGGCGGCATCGTGTTCTGCGCCGACCTGATCCCCGGTCGCCCATGGGTGCACCTTCCGATCACGATGGGTTACGACCGCTATCCGGAACTGCTGATCGACGAGAAGCGCGAGTTCCTCGAAGACAAGCTCGAGCGCGGCGTGCAGTTGTTCTTCACGCACGACACCGGCTGCGCGATGGCGCGCGTGACGCTCGACGACAAGGGACGTTTCGGCACCACCGACGAACGCGCCGAGCTCGAGGGCATCGCGGCGTGACGCGCAGTGCGCGCGTCAGTCTCGTCGCGGCACTGATCGTGCTGGTTCTCGCGGTGCTGGCCTGGCAGCTGCAGCGCGCGCGCGACGGAGAGCCGGAGCCCGCTGCTTCGGTTGATGCCGAGCGCATCGACCCGGCCCACGAAGGACGCCGCGTGTCGCTGGACGGCAAGCTCGAGGTTCTCGAGCCGCCGCACGACACCGAACTCGGCATCGAAACCCGCGATGCGATCGCGTTGATCCGTGAAGTCGAGATGCTGCAGTGGCGCGAGGACTGCTCGTCGGGTCCGTGCGGATACCGGCTTGAATGGTCGGCGGAGCCCGTTCGTTCCGACACGTTCCGGGAACTGGAGGGCCACGCGAATCCCGCGTCGATGCCTTTCACGACTGCTCGCTTCGCAGCACGCGAGGTGAAGCTCGGCGCTTTCCGCGTCGATGCCGCGCTGGCCGCAGCCGGCATCGGCGAAGCGAGCTACCCGGTGCGCAGCGAGATGCTGCCGCCGAACCTCGCGGCCAGCTTGCGCGAATGCGACGGCGCGCTGTGCACCGGCGACGCGGCCGAACCCGCCGCGGGCGACCTGCGCGTGCGCTATCGTGTGGTGCCGGCCGGCGAACGCAGCCTGGTCGGCGTCCAGCGTGGCGACCGGCTCTTGCCCGACGCCGCGCGCTGACTTCGATGCGCACCATCAGGGGGAGGACACCATGCATGTGACCGGAATCTATGCAGCGCTCGCCGCGCTGCTCGTGCTGCTGCTCGCGGCGCGCGTCTCGCTCGCGCGTCGGCGCAGCGGGGTCGGCATTGGTGCGGGCGGCGACCACGAGCTCGGGAGGCGCATCCGCGCGCATGGCAACGCAGTCGAAAGCCTGCCGATCGCGCTGCTGCTGCTGTTGTTGCTCGACCTCGGGCAGACGCCGCCGCTGTGGTTGCACGTGTTCGGCGTGGTGCTGCTGGTCGGGCGCGTGCTGCATGCGATCGGCCTGTCGCGCTCGGCCGGTGTCAGCTTCGGCCGCATGGTCGGCACCGTGCTGACCTGGGGCGTCATCCTGACCATGGCCGTGCTGTTGCTCTGGAAGGCCGTGATGTATTGAGGCGGGTCGCGCGTACGACGACCTATCCAACCGTTCGCGCTGAGCGCGGCGGCCATCGGCCGCGGAGTCGAAGCGCATTCGCGGGACAGTTCGCGGCTGGATGGCCCTTCGACTCCGGCCTTCGGCCTCCGCTCAGGACGAACGGCGGATTTGCGGCAGGGATTTCCGGTTGCTATGTACGGGCCGCGAACAAAGCCTCGTTTTCGAGCATGTACAGACCCGCGAACATCTTCGGGTCGATCGAATAGCCGGCGCGGATGCGCTCGAGCAGCCAGGATGCGGCCTGCGCGCGCGGGACCTCGTGCACCGTGATCTCCTCGGTTTCATCGCCGCCGCCCTGCTCGACGCGCACGAGGTCGTGCGCGCGCACGAACGCGAGGATCTCGTTGCTCATGCCGGCCGAGGTCGGGCCTTCCATCAGGAATTCGATGCGGCCCGCGCGATAGCCCGTTTCCTCGACCAGTTCGCGATGCGCGGCATCCACGGCCGATTCGCCTGCGCTGCTCTCGACGTCGCCGACGAGCCCGGCCGGCATCTCGATCGTCATCGACTCGATCGCCGGGCGATACTGCTCGACGAACAGCAGGCGATCCTCGGCCGTGACCGCGATGATCATCACGCCGCCGCCCGGATTCGTGCGCTCGGCGTATTCCCAGCGCCCGCGGCGCTTGAGCCGCAGCCACTTGCCGTTGCAAAGTGTCTCCGTTTCGGTCATTGTCGGCGGCTTTCCTGAACTTTTTCAGCGCGTTGCCGGTCTGCGGACGTCCGCTCCCAGCTCCCAAGGTGAATCCGATGATCCTGCTGCGCATTCTATGCGGTTTCGCCTTCGCGCTCGCCGCGCATTCGGTCGGCGCGCAGCCTGTTGCGCAGGGCGGCAGCCGGCCCGCGCTCGACCCCGCGACGCTGACCCAGCAGCAGATCTCGGGCGTCACGGTACCCGAGGTGCTTTACCAGCTCGCTGCGACCTACAAGGCTGCAGGCGACCATGAGCGGCTGGTCTGGTCGCTGCAGCGCCTGATCGCGCTGCATCCCAATGTCGGCGACCTCAGGCTCGCGCTCGCGACCGCGTACGCAGAGCAGGGCGACAAGTCGAAGACCTACGAAACGCTGCTCAAGATGCAGCAGCAGGGCTTCGGCTACGACCTTGGCGAGAATCCGAACTTCGAGAAAGTCCACGGCACCAAGGTCTGGGACTTCATCGTGGACAGCTTGCGCAAGAGCCTCGTGCCGTTCGGCGAAGGCAAGGTCGCGTTCACGCTGCCGCGCGGCGACCACCTGTACGAATCGCTGGCCTGGGATCCGAAGCGCGAACGCCTGCTCGTGGGCAGCGTGCGCGACGGCACCGTCCAGGTCGCCGATGCGCAGGGCAGGCTGACGCCGTTCATCGCGCCTGACGCAGGCAACGGCCTCTGGAGCGTCTACGCGATGGCGGCCGTGCCGGAGGACGACGCGCTGTATGTCGCGAGCACGTCCTCGGTCTACTTCAAGGGCTTCTCCCAGCAGGACTTCGGCAAGGCAGGCGTGTTCCGCTTCCGCCTTTCAGATGGGGGCCTCGTCGAGAAGTTCCTGCTCGAGTCAGGCAACCAGCCGAACACGCTGTCGAGCATCGCGGCGGGTCCGGGTGGACTCGTGTTCGCCGCGGACGGCCTGCGCAACATCATCTACAAGCTCGACGGCGGCGCACTCAAGCCGATGGTCGCCAATCCTCGCCTGACCAGCGTGCGCGGCCTGGCCCTGTCGGGCGATCGCAGCCGCCTCTACTTCGCCGACCACACGCTCGGCGTGTTCGGTGTCGACCTCGCGGCGGGCAAGGCGTTCGACCTCGCCTATGACGTCTCGCGCCTCGTGCTCGGTGGCGTGGACGGCCTGTACTGGTACGACGGCACCCTCGTGGCGATCGAGAATCGCATGTCGCCCAAGCGCGTGATGCGCCTGCACCTGTCCGACGACGGCCGTGCGGTGGTGCGCGCGATGCCGATCGATGCGGGCAAGCCCGAGTTCGACCTTCCGACCTACGGCACCGTCGCGGGCGACCAGTTCTACTTCGTGGCGAACAGCCAGAAAAACGCGTACGACAGTTTCGGTTCGCCGAAGGATGCCTCGAAACTCGCGCCGGTGAAGGTCTATCGCAGCAACCTTCGCTTCGCGTGGGAAGAGGGTGGCGTCCAGATGGCCGCTCCCGCGCGCAGGCCGCTCAGCATGTCGAAGCCCGGCGCGGGCCGCTTCGCGAACGTCGAGGGCGGATCGAACTCCGTGACCGGCGACTGAACGTGTGCGTCGCGCGTCAGGATCCGGCCAGTGCGCGGATGCGCGCGCGCGTGAGCGGGCCGACGCGCAAGCGCTCGAGCAAGGGTTCGAGCGCTTCCTGCCGCATCTCGCGTCGTCGGTAGGCGTCCGCGCCGACCGGCACCGGCGCATCGAGCGCGATGCCGGTCAACGAACGCGACAGCCGCGCGAGCGCCGCGTGTTCGCGCAATCGCTGCGACGCGGCGGCCGCGCCGCGCATGCGCAGGAACGCGATCTCCTCGGCGCGATCGAGCAATGCATCGAGGGTGCCGAAATGCGCGAGCAGGATCGCCGCGGTCTTGGCACCGATGCCGGGCACGCCCGGGATGTTGTCGACCGCGTCGCCG
>DAIOWG010000285.1:0-4266 GCA_036758645.1 Dokdonella sp.
AAGGGCCGAGGGCCGGAAAGCGACGCCGCCGCGGCCGCGCGCTCTTGCCCTTCAGCCCCCATCCCTCGGCCCTCGGCCCTCGTTCGAATCCCACGAAATTCCGGAGCGCATCTCATGAGCATCTACACCGAACAGCAGGCCAAGGCGATCCTCGACAAGGCGATCAAGGCGTCGAAAGCGGACCAGTGCAGCGCCACGCTGAATGGCCAGAGCGGCGGCAACATCCGCTACGCGCTCAACAGCGTCTCCACCAGCGGCCACGTCAGTGACTGCGACCTCGCGGTCGAGGTCGCGTTCGGCAAGCGCGTCGGCACCGCCACCACCAACCGCTTCGACGATGCCTCGATCGAGGCGGTCGTGCGCCGTGCCGAAGAACTCGCGCGGCTCGCGCCGGAGAATCCGGAGTTCGTGCCGGCGATCGGGAAGCAGGCCTACAAGCCGAGCGGTACCTTCGTCGAGCGCACGGCCGCGGTCACTCCGGCGCAACGCGCCGAGATCGCCGCGGCCTGCATCGAGCCGTGCCGCAAGGAAAAGCTCGTCGCCGCGGGCTTCTTCTCCGATGCGCAGACGTTCTCCGCGATCGCCAACAGCAAGGGCAATTTCGGTTACCAGAAGTCGACCGGCATGGACTTCACCTGCACGGTGCGCACCGACGACGCGAAAGGCTCGGGCTGGGTCGCGCGCAATCTCGGCGACGTGGCCAAGTTCGACGTCAAGAGCGACATCCGGACCGCGATGGACAAGGCGAAGCGCTCGGTCGACGCGAAGGCGCTGGAACCCGGCAAGTACACCGTCGTGATGGAGCCCGCGGCGACCGCCGGCCTGATCTCGTTCATGATGTTCGGCTTCGACGCGCGCCAGGCCGACGAAGGCCGCAGCTTCCTGTCCAAGAAGGGCGGCGGCAACAAGCTCGGCGAGAAGCTGTTCGACGAACGCGTCTCGATCCACGCCGATCCATGGGATCCGGAATGCGCCGTGCTGCCGTGGGACAACGACGGCCTCGCGCGCGAGCGCACGCCGATCATCACCAAGGGCAAGATCGACTACCTGCAGTACTCGCGCTTCTGGGCGCAGAAGCAGGGCAAGAAGGCCATTGGCCAGCCCGGCAACCTGATCATGGCCGGTGGCGACAAGTCGACGATGGACCTCGTCAAGTCGACCAGGAAGGGCGTGCTGGTGACGCGTACCTGGTACATCCGCATGGTCGACCCGCAGACCGTGCTGCTGACCGGCCTCACGCGCGACGGCACGTTCTACATCGAGAACGGCGAGATCAAGTACCCGATCAAGAACTTCCGCTTCAACGAGTCGCCCGCGATCATGCTCAACAACATCGAGGAGATCGGCAAGCCGGTGCGCGTCGGCGACGACGAATCGCCGTTCGTGATGATGATCCCGTCGATGAAGATCCGCGACTTCACGTTCTCGTCGTTGTCGGATGCCGTCTGAGGCAGGGCTGAGGGCCGAGGGCTGAAGGGCGACGCTGCCGCCGGAAGGTCCTCGGCCCCGCTTTCTTCCAGATGACTCGCGCGCAATTCCTCCGACTCATGTTCGCTGCCGGCGCCGGCAGCCTTGTGGCGCCGCGCGCACGGGCCGCCCAGCCCTCGGCCCTCGGCCCTCAGCCCTCCAACTACGACTTCTGGTTCACCCGCCTCATGTACGAGTCGGGTGACTGGGACGTCGACCAGCGGATGCCGTCGAACCTGCTCGACGCGTTGATCCAGTACACGACGCTGCGCGTGGACACGCGCGAACGGATCCTTCCGCTCGCGGACGCGCGCGTGCTGGAGCAGCCGTTCTGCTACCTCGCGGGGCACAAGCTGGTCGAGTTCAATCCGGACGAGCGGCGCAACTTCGAGCGTTACGTGCGCAACGGCGGCTTCGTGTTCGTGGATGACTGCAACCACGACATCGACGGGCTGTTCGCCAAATCGTTCGAGCGCGAAATGGCGACGATCTTCGGAGAGGACGCACTGCGGAAGCTCCCGAAGCGGCATCCGCTGTTCGAGAGCTTCTTCACGTTCGAAGGTCCGCCCAACACCGGCTTCGAACTCAATGGCTGGGGCGACGACCTCGTGCACGACTACTTGAAGGGCATCGAGATCGGCGGCCGCCTCGGCGTGCTCTACAGCAACAAGGACTACGGCTGCGAATGGGACTACGACTGGCGCAACAAGCGCTTCCTGGCCGAGGACAACACGAAGTTCGCGGTCAACATCGTCGTCTATGCGCTGACGGCCTGATGCAGCAGGAAGTTCCAGACTCGAAGGACACGGAAGACGAGCGGGCAGGAGGGAGCCCGAGTGCCTGGCTCCGCGTGCCGCTTGCATGACGCATGGTACTTCCCGTCGTTTCCTCCATGCTTCGATCCTTGCCTTCCCTTCTTCCTCCCACGGTTCCAGAGCACGGCATGACCGACGAACGATCCATCCAGGAGCAACTCGCGAAACTCGCGGCGCTGCGCGAGGCGATCGCCAGGGCCGTCGTCGGCCAGCACGAGGTCGTCGAGCAACTGCTGATCGGTCTGCTCGCGGGCGGGCACTGCCTGCTCGAGGGCGTGCCCGGCCTCGGCAAGACGCTGCTGGTGCGTTCGCTCGGCGAGGCGCTCGCGCTGGATTTCCGGCGCATCCAGTTCACCCCCGACCTGATGCCGAGCGACATCATCGGCACCGAGATCCTCGAGGAGGACCACGGCACCGGCAAGCGCTACTTCAAGTTCCAGCAGGGACCGGTGTTCACGAACCTGCTGCTCGCCGACGAAATCAACCGCACGCCGCCGAAGACCCAGTCGGCGCTGCTCGAGGCGATGCAGGAGCGCACGATCAGCTACGCCGGCACCACCCACGTGCTGCCGCGCCCGTTCTTCGTGCTCGCAACGCAGAATCCGCTCGAGCAGGCCGGTACCTATCCGCTGCCCGAGGCGCAGCTCGATCGCTTCCTGCTGCATGTCAGGGTCGACTACCCGGACGAGGCCGAGGAGCGCGCGATCATCGAGCAAACCACCGGTCGCACCGCCGCGCGGATCGAACCCGTGATGTCGGGGGAGGACGTCGCCACGCTGCAGGATCTCGTGCGTGAGGTGCATGTCGGCGAGGCGCTGCTGGCATGGATCACGCGCCTCGTGCGTGCGACGCGACCGCACGCAAGTGCGGTCGCCGAAGTGCGCGACTGGGTGCGCTGGGGCGCGGGCCCGCGCGCAGGCCAGTCGCTGGTGCTCGCGGCCAAGGCGCGTGCGCTGATCCACGGCCGCCTCGCGGCGACGCGCGAAGACGTGCATGCGCTCGCCGCACCGGTGCTGCGCCATCGCCTGCTGCTCTCGTTCGCGGCCGAAGCCGAGCAGCGCAGCAGCGACGACGTCGTCGCCGCCCTGCTGCGCGCGATGCCCGCGCCGTAACCGTGCAGCTGGATGTGAAGAATGCACCACGGAGCAGACCGGGCCCACGGAGGAACAGCGGCGTTTCCGACATTCGCCTCGTCCTGCGCGCACCGCATCGATCGCTTGTGCGCTCGCGCCGCGATCGGGGCAACGGTCCGGATCCGCGTGCGCTCGGCGCGCTCCGTTTCCCAAGCTTCCGTTTCGTCCTGACAGGGTAGCGACGAAGTGGCAGCCGATCCGATCCCGCCCGACGTGCGAGCGCGCTTGCGCGACCTGCGGCTCGCGGTGCGCCATGCGGCCGCGGGCGACGGACTCGGCCAGCATTCGAGCCGCAGCCGCGGCGCCGGGCTCGAGTTCGCGCAGTACCGCGCGTACGAGCCGGGCGACGAGCCGCGTCGGATCGACTGGAAACTGTTCGCGCGATCGGATCGCTATTTCGTGCGCGAGGCCGAACGCGACAGTCCGCTGGTCGCATGGATCCTCGTCGACGCGACCGCATCGATGCGCCAGTCCGACCTCGCGCGACCGGACTGGTCGAAGTTCGACGCTGCTTGCTCGCTCGCGGCCTGCGTGGTCGAACTCGCGCTGCGCCAGGGTGACCGTTTCGGCCTCGTGATCGTCGGTGGCGGCTTCCCGCGCGTGATTCCCGCGGCGGCCGGCGCGCGACAGCGCGATCGTTGCCTGCTCGAGCTTGCGCGCTGCGACGCATCGGGGAGCTGGCCGGCCGCACAGGCGATGCGGGTGCTGTGGGAGCGCATCGCGCCTGCGTCGCTGCTGGTGTGCGCTTCCGATTTCTTCGACGAGGCCGCCGTCGACCTCGTCGATCGCTTCGCGCGTGCGCGCCGCGATGTCGCCACCATCCAGCTGCTCGGCGCCGACGAACGCGAGTT
>DAIOWG010000286.1:0-4238 GCA_036758645.1 Dokdonella sp.
GCTACGCGGCCGCGCAGTGGGTCAACTACGACCTCAACCAGGGCCTGCTGCTGCAGGTCACCGAACAGGTGCAGCCGAACGGCACGATGGTGCGCCAGGTGGTGTTCGACCTGCTGCTCGAGGACAACGACGGCGAACCGCTGTGGCTGATCGGCAATGCCGCGTTCCCGGTGGATGCGCGCAGCCTGCGCATCGATCTGGCCTATCTCGGCAATGGCCTCGCGCAGATCCCGTGGGGCACCGCGACGATCGAAGTGGCCGATTGCAATCACCTCGACGTCGACTTCGACGCGCGCAACGACCTGATCGCGCCGATCCCGGCCTTCGATGGCGTGACGACGTACGAGCGCCTGTTCACGCCGAACGGCATGACCTGCGAATAACCCTGCATCACGGGGCGGAACCGACGGCGCGACCGGCAACGGTCGCGCCATTTTTTCAGCTTTCGTAGGCTGGACGGCCAAAGGCCGGCCGGCGCTTCTGCTCGACGCGCCGCATCCACAGCGCGGCGTCAATGACGCCGGCCGCGCTGCGCGCGTCCAGCCTACGAGAAGCGGTGCAGGTCGATGGTTCTTCGTAGGCTGGACGACCGAAGGTCGGCCGGCGCCGTTCGCGACGCCGTCGAATCAACAGCGCCGGCCGCGCTGCGCGCGTCCAGCCTACGAGAAGCGGTGCAGGTCGATGGTTCTTCGTAGGCTGGACGACCGAAGGTCGGCCGGCGCCGTTCGCGACGCCGTCGAATCAACAGCGCCGGCCGCGCTGCGCGCGTCCAGCCTACGGCGGCGCGAGCCCGAAGAACGCGCGCGCGTTGGCGCTGGTCAGCGCGGCGGTGGCCGCGACATCCTCGCCGCGCGCTGCCGCGACCGCCGCGCAGACATGCGCGAGGTACATCGGCTCGTTGCGGCGATGCGAGGGTTTCGGGCGCAGGTCGCGCGGCAGCAGGTAGGGCGAATCGGTCTCGATCATGAGCCGCTCGGCCGGGATCAGGCGCACGAGCTCGCGCAGGTGCGTGCCGCGCCGTTCGTCGCAGATCCAGCCGGTGATGCCGATCGACCAGCCGCGGTCGAGGTAGTCGACGAGCTCCGCACGCTCGCCGGTGAAGCAGTGCACGACCGCACGCGCGATCCGCCCCGCCACCCTGTCCATGCAGGCGAGGAAGTCCGCATGCGCGTCGCGCTGGTGCAGGAACAGCGGCTTGCCGCAGTCGACCGCGATCTCGAGCTGGCGCTCGAACGCGTCGACCTGGGCCGCATGCGGGGAGTAGTTGCGGTGGTAGTCCAGTCCCGTTTCACCGACTGCGCACACCAGCGGGTCTGCGACGATTTCGCGCAACAGCGCGTCCGTATCCTCGTCGTATTCGATCGCGTGGTGCGGATGCACCCCGGCGGTCGCGTGCAGCAGGCCCGGATGGGCGCGCGCCAGCTCGCGCGCCGCACGGCTGCCGCCCGCGCTCGCTCCGGTCACGAGCATCTGCGTCACGCCCTGCGCGCGCGCGCGTTCGAGCACGGCATCGAAATCGGCGCGGAACGACTCGTGGGTCAGGTTCGCGCCGATGTCGACGAGGTCGAGGGCCTGCTGCATGGCGTTCGGCACTTCATCCGGTTGCGCAAACGCGCGATCATGCCAGCTCCGCCGGGACCCTGCACCCGTGCGGCTTCCTTTCGAACACCAGCCGCGCAACCACGCTCGCGCGCCAAACCCAGGGTACCCGAATGACGTTTCTTGCCAGGCTTTCCCTTTCCCTGATCCTTGCCGGCGGCGCGCTCGTCGCGCATGCCGCGGCCCCGGCCGCCGTGGACCCGGCCGCCCGCGCTGTGGCGATCGCCGACTTCCACGCCGCGCGGTCCGCGCCCGCGACGCCGAAGGCCGGTGGCAACAATCCGCGCCCAGGCACGCCCAAGGCCAATCCGCTGCGCGCGTATCCACCGAGCTGCGCGGCCCACCCGCTGCCGGACAAGGCTTCGGGTCCGCAGAAGACGATCCGCGTCCCGTTGTTCAAGACCAACTATTCGCGCACGATCGCGCTGATCGAGGACGTGACGATCACGTTCTGGCGCGTCGCCTGCAGCAGCAGTGGAACCGTCACTGCGTACAGCCCGGCCGGAGGCAAGAATGCGATGATGCTGATGCGCATCGATCGCGACGCGGCCTTCGAGGGCACGACCAACGCGTTCCCGACGTTTCCGTACGTGCTGGCCAAGCAAGGCGACATCGATTTCGGCGATATCGAGTCGCGCGTGCGCGCGGTGGGCGAGCCGGACACGGTCACGTCCGAGGTCAGCTTCGACACCCCGATCATCGACAGCACGACGTACGTGCTCGAGAATTACGGGATCGAGGACTCGGGCTACTTCAAGTTCAACGAGGCATTCAAGCTGCTCATCCAGCCGCTGCTGCCGACCTATACGCCCTCGCCGGTGGACATCGCCGCTTACCAGCCGACCGCCGAGACCTTCCCGGATGCCTTCGCGCCGCTGCCACTCGACGGCTACGCGGCCGCGCAGTGGGTCAACTACGACCTCAACCAGGGCCTGCTGCTGCAAGTCACCGAACAGGTGCAGCCGAACGGAGCCATGGTGCGCCAGGTGGTGTTCGACCTGCTGCTCGAGGACGCCAACGGCGATCCGCTCTGGCTGATCGGCAACGCGGCGTTCCCGGTCAATGCGCGCAGCGTCGAGTTGCAGCTGGCCTATCTCGGCAACGGCCTCGCGCAGATCCCGTGGGGCACGGCGACGCTGAGCGTCGCGCACTGCAACCAGCTCGATGTCGACTACGCGGGCCGTGACGACCTCGAAGCGCATATCCCGACGTTCGACGGCGTCACGAGCTACGGACGCCTGTTCACGCCGAATGGCATGACCTGCGAGTAAACCTCAGGCGGTCTGTGGAAAGGCGCGGCCGGCGACGGCCGCGCCTTTCCTGCATGGAGCGCGGCGGACGCCGGCTGAAACCCCGCCCACGACGAAGCCCGCTCGCGTAGGCTGGACGACCGCAGGTCGGCCGGCGCGCTTGACCGACAAGGCGCCGGCCGACCTGCGCGCGTCCAGCCTACACGGCGAGTCGCCGCGCCGGTTGCGAGCGATCGAGGCGGCGCGGCTCCTACAATGCGCGGATGCCCGCGCCGCCCCGCCCTGCATTGCCGATCGATGCGATCCTGCCCGAGGTGCTCGCGAGCCTCGCCGCGCATCCGCGCCTCGTGCTCGAGGCGGCGCCCGGCGCGGGCAAGACCACGCGCGTGCCGCCCGCGCTGCTCGACGCGCCGTGGCTCGCAGGGCGCAAGCTGCTGATGCTCGAACCGCGGCGCATCGCGGCGCGCGCGGCAGCCGGGTTCATCGCGGCGGAACGCGGCGAGACGGTCGGCGCGACGGTCGGCTATCGCATCCGCCACGAATCGAAGGTGTCGGCGGCGACCCGCATCGAGGTCGTGACCGAAGGCATCCTCACGCGCATGATCCAGGACGATCCCGAACTCGCGGGCGTCGGCGCGATCCTGTTCGACGAGTTCCACGAGCGCCACCTGCACGGTGACCTCGGCGCTGCACTCGCGCTCGACGTGCAGGCGACGCTGCGGCCCGACCTGCGCCTCGTCCTGATGTCGGCGACGCTCGACGGCGAACGCGTCGCGCGCTGGTTCGATGCGCCGCGCATCGCGAGCGAGGGTCGCAGCTTCCCGGTGCGCATCGTGCATCCGCCGGCGCGTGCAGGCGAAGCGTGGCCCGAGCGTGGCTGGCCCGCGCACCTGCGCCGCGCGGTCGAGCAGGCGCTTGCCGACAGCGACGGCGACATCCTCGTGTTCCTGCCCGGCAAGCGCGAGATCGACACCGCTCGCGACGCGCTCGCGACAGCCCTCGGCCCTCAGCCCTCAGCCCTCGTCCCGCTGCACGGCGAACTCGCGCTCGCCGAGCAACAGTCCGCGCTCGCTGCCGCGCCCGCGGGCACGCGCCGCGTCGTGCTCGCGACGAATGTCGCCGAGTCGAGCCTGACCCTGCCCGGGGTGCGCGCGGTGGTCGACCTCGGCCTCGCGCGCGAGCCGCGCTTCGATCCGAACTCGGGCTTCACGCGGCTCGACACGATGATGATCTCGCAGGCGTCGGCCGACCAGCGCGCGGGGCGCGCGGGCCGGCTCGGGCCCGGACTCGCGCTGCGGCTCTGGCCCGAGAGCCGTCGCCTCGAAGCCGAGCGTCGAGCGGAAATCGGCCAGGTCGAGCTCTCCCAGCTCGCGCTCGAACTCGCGGCCT
>DAIOWG010000287.1:0-4216 GCA_036758645.1 Dokdonella sp.
GAACTTCAGATCGCCGGGAATCTCTTGCATGGCACGTGTCCTCGGGGAGTTCGCTCGGGGATTCTGGCAACGCCGATCGCGACGCGCGACGGGTGGTTCAGATGCCGTTGCCGGCCTTGCCGTCGCGCACGAACGGGTACTTCACGACGCGTACCGGCACCCGCTTGCCGCGGATGTCGACCTGCAGCGTTCCGCTCGCGCCGGCAGGCACGCGCGCGAACGCGATCGACTTGCCGAGCGTCGGGGAGAAGCTGCCGGAAAGGATCTCGCCGTCGCCTGCGGGCGTCGCCACGCGCTGGCCGTGGCGCAGCACGCCCTTCTCGTCCATCACGAGGCCGACCAGCACGCGATGGTCGGCGCGCGCCTGCTGCGCTTCGAGCGCACTGCGCCCGACGAAATCGCGTCCCTCCCCGAGCGACACGGTCCAGCCGAGGTTGGCCTCCCACGGCGTGACCGATTCGTCCATGTCCTGGCCGTAGAGGTTCATGCCGGCCTCCAGACGCAGCGTGTCACGCGCGCCGAGTCCCGCCGGCGCCACGCCCGCATCCGCGAGGCGCTTCCAGAGCGCGACCGCGTGCGATTCGGGCACCACGATCTCGAAACCGTCCTCGCCGGTATAGCCCGTGCGCGCGATGAACAGCGGCGAATCCGGCCCGTCGACGTCGGCCGCGGCGAACTTGCCGAGGGCCCCCGCCTTCGCACGCGCCTGTTCGCCGAGCAGGCCGAGTACCTTGTCGCGCGCGTTCGGTCCCTGCACCGCGATCATCGCGAGGTCGGTGCGCTCGGTCACCTCGACCCCGAACGGCTGCGCCTGCGCACGGATCCACGCGAGATCCTTGTCGCGCGTGGAGGCATTGACGACGGCGCGGAAGAAGTCCTCGGCGAGGAAGTAGACGATCAGGTCGTCGATGACCCCGCCCCGCTCGTCGAGCATGCACGAGTACAGCGCCTTGCCGGGCACCTTGAGCTTGCCGATGTCGTTGGCCAGCAGGTGGCGCAGGAACTCGCGCGCACGCGCGCCGCGCAGGTCCACCACGGTCATGTGCGAGACGTCGAACATGCCCGCGTCGCGACGCACCGCATGGTGCTCCTCGATCTGCGAGCCGTAGTTGATCGGCATGTCCCAGCCACCGAAGTCGACCATCTTCGCGCCGAGCGCGCGGTGGGTTTCATTGAGGATGGTCTTGCGGTTCATGGCGGGGATTCTTCGTGATTCGGGTGGGTGGGCATTATCGCGGGTAGCGAGGATGGTGTCTTCGACGCGCGTGCGCGGTCCTCGCGTTGTCGAGGGAGGGACTTCAGTCCCGAGCTTTTCGCGCGTCCATCGGGGCTGAAGCCCCTCCCACGAGGGAGCCGGCAGGGGCGCGAGGCGGCCCAGGAGATCAGACCGGTTTCACCGTGAACGTCGTTCCCTGCAACGCGATGATCTCCACCTCGCTTCCGACCGGAAGATCCGGTCCCTCGGCGAGCCACTGACCATCACCGACGCCGACCTTGCCGCGTCCATTGACGATGGCTTCGACCACGAGCACGCGCCGCCCGACCATGCGCTGGCCGCGCTGGTTGAGCAATGGCTGGTCGTTGCGCTGCTCGGCCAGCGGGCGCACGAATTTCCAGTAGGCGAGGCAGGCCGCGATCGAAAGCAGCGCGAACACGAGCGCCTGCGCGAGTGCGGACAACCCCGGCAGCACCAGCATCACCAGTCCCATGACGCCGGCGGCGATGCCGATCCAGAGCAGGAAGTAGCCCGGCGCGATCATCTCGGCAGCGACCAGCACCAGCGCGAGCAGCCACCAGCCGTAATTGTCGACGAGGTTGTCCATGGACGCGATGCCTCGATGGGTTGCTTGCCGCGCAATGCGCGGCGTGGGCGGTCAGCGCGGGGGCGGCGGCGGTTGTGGCTGCGTGCGCGCGGGTGGCGGTGGGCGCTGCGTGTTCTGCTCGGACAGCGCATTGCGCGCGAGTTCGGCGATCCCGGCCATCGATCCGATGATGCCGCTCGCCTCGATCGGCATCAGCAGCATCTTCTGGTTCGGCGAGTCCGCCATCGCATTGAGCGCCTCGACGTACTTGTTCGCGACGAAATAGTTCAGCGCATTGATGTTGCCGCCGGCGATCGCGGCCGACACCAGGTCGGTCGCCTTCGCCTCGGCGGCGGCGAGCCGCTCGCGTGCCTCGGCTTCGCGGAACGCGGCTTCCTTCTGGCCTTCGGCCGCGAGGATCACCGACTGCTTCTCGCCTTCGGCCTTGAGGATCGCGGCCTGGCGGAAGCCCTCCGCCTCGAGGATGTTCGCGCGCTTCTCGCGTTCGGCCTTCATCTGTCGCGCCATCGAGTCGACCAGGTCGCGCGGCGGCTGGATGTCCTTGAGTTCGATGCGCGTGACCTTGAGCCCCCACGGATGGGTCGCCTCGTCGACCACCTTCAACAGCGCGGCGTTGATCTGGTCGCGCTTGCTCAGGGATTCATCGAGGTCGAGCGAACCGAGCACGGTACGGATGTTCGTCATCACGAGGTTGATCACCGCGACCTCGAGCTGCGCGACCTCGTACGCGGCCTTGGCGGCGTCGAGCACCTGGAAGAACACCACGCCGTCGACCTTGACGACCGCGTTGTCCTTGGTGATGACGTCCTGCGACGGCACGTCGACGACCTGCTCCATCATGTTCATGCGACGCCCGACGTTCTGCATCACCGGGATCAGCAGGTGGAAGCCCGGCGTGAGCGTATGGGTGTACTTGCCCCAGCGTTCCACCGTCCACTCGTAGCCCTGCGGCACGATGCGCACGAGCTTGTAGAGCACGATCACCGCGACTGCGACGATGACGATCGGCAACAATCCCCCGAGTCCCATGCCACTTCTCCCGTGTCTGGTGCGCCCAGTATACGTGCAGCGCGGACGCGCGCAGGCGGCGCTCAGGCGTCCTGGCGCGCGACCGGCAATGCGAGCGTCACGGCGAGGCCGCCGCCCGCGCGGTTGGCGAGGCTCACGCGGCCGCCATGCGCCTCGGCGATCTCGCGCGCGAGCGCGAGGCCGAGGCCAGAGCCCGAGCGCTTGGTCGAGTAGAACGGCAACAGCGCATTGGCGAGCACGGTTTCGGTCATTCCGCTGCCGCGGTCGGCGACTTCGATCCTGTGTTCGCGCGGGTTGGAGGTGACGCACAACTCGATCGCGTCGGCCGGGCCGCCGGCCTCGTGCGCGTTCTTGAGCAGGTTGATCAGCACCTGCTCGACCTGCGCACGGTCGAACCAGCCCGGCACGCGCGGAAGCGGTCCTGCAATGCGGAACGCATAGCTGCGCGCGAGTGCCTCGAGGAAACCCTGCCACGGCACTTCGGCCGGCCGCGGCATCGGCAGCTTGGCGAAGCGCGCGTAGCCCTGGATGAAGCCTTCCAGATGGCGGGTGCGCTCCTCGACCGTATCGAACACGGTCGCGAGCCTGCGTGTGTCGCCGAGGGTCGCGAACTGGCGGCCGCTGTGCGTCAGCGAGCGGATCGGGCCGAGCGAGTTGTTGATCTCGTGGCTGATCACGCGGATGACCTTCTTCCAGGTGGCGACCTCCTGGCGCGCGAGCTCGCGCGTCAGGCGCTTGAGCTGGTAGAGCCGATGCGGGCGCCCCTGCAGCTTGAACGCGCGCTGGGACAGGTGGAAGGTTTCCTCCTCGTTCTCGAACGGCGCATTGAACAGGCTGTCGCCCCCGTCCTCGATCGCCTTGCGCAGCGAAGCGGGCGCCGCCGCGACGACGTCACCGAAGCGATCGCCGGCGAGTGGCCGACCCGCGTTGAGCAGTTGCCGCGCCGCGAGGTTCGCATAGACGATGTGGTCGCCGGGCTCCACCAGCACCAGCGCGGTCGGCGTGTTCTGCACCACGGTGTCGAGCAGCAGCTCGCGCTGGAACAGATGCTGGCGCTGCTCGCGCAGCACGCGACCGAGTTCGTTGTGCGCGGAAACGAGTTCGCCGACCTCGTCGCTGCGGCGCGAACCGATCGAGAAGCTGAAGTCGCCGTCGCGGAACGCGACCACGCTGCCGGACAGCGCGCGGATCAATGCGGCCACCGGCCGCGCGAGCGCCCGCGCGAACAGCAGCGCGGGCAGCGCGAGCAGCAGCACCGTCGCCGCCGCGCCGAGCCAGGGCGAGCCGGACCCGTGCGTCACGAATGCCGCGAGCACCGCGGCGGCCGCGATCGCGACGGCGAGCGCGGCGGCGAGTTTTCCTTC
>DAIOWG010000288.1:0-4215 GCA_036758645.1 Dokdonella sp.
GCGCCACGCCGCGTACTCGGGCTACCTGCTCGCGGCCGAAGGCTACAACGAGAATGGCTGGGATCCGATGGCCACCCTCGGCGCCGGCATCCAGTACAACATGTCCGAGCGCGTCGCGCTGCGCGGTGAAGTCGCCGCCCGCTACGACCACGACAACAACACGCGTGGCAACCTGTCCGATGCGCTGGGCTACAACATCTCGCACGAGAACGGCTACACCGACGCGATCATCAGCGTCGGCCTGGTCTACAACTTCGGCGCCGCTCCGGCTGCCCCGGTCGCCGACGTGCCGGCTGCACCGCCGGCCGCTCCGGACTGCCGTACGCTCGACGACGACAACGACGGCGTCAACAACTGCGACGACCGCTGCGCCGATACGCCGGCCGGCACCGTCGTCGGTCCGGACGGCTGCCCGCAGAAGGTCGTCATCGACCTGCGTGGCGTGAACTTCAAGTTCGATCGTCCGAAGACCGGTGAGTCGAACATCGAGCCGACCCTGCAGGTCCCGACGGCCGACTCGATCGCGATCCTCGATCAGGCGATCGACGCGCTGAACCGTTACCCGGAGATCAAGGTGGAGCTCAACGGCCACACCGACTCCATCGGTACGGACGCGTACAACCAGGGCCTGTCGGAGCGTCGCGCGCAGATCGTGGCCGACTACCTGACCTCGCACGGCGTCGATGCGAGCCGCATCACCGCGGTGCAGGGCTTCGGCGAGAGCCAGCCGATCGACACGAACGACACCAAGGAAGGCCGTGCGCGCAATCGCCGCACCGAGCTGAACGTCCAGTAATACCGGACGCCATGCAAGACGAAAAAGCCCGGCGCAAGCCGGGCTTTTTCTTTGCGCGGTCGTTGAACGCGCGCAGCGCGGGCCAGACCTTCGGTCGTTCAAGCAGTGCAGGCCTGCAAGGTAGGCTGGACGCGCTCGGCGCGGCCGGCGCACTTGATTCTGCGCGGAATCGCGCGAAGGGCGCCGGCCGGCCTTTGGCCGTCCAGCCTACCGGGCCCTCAGCGCGCGAGCACTGGCGTCACTTCCGGCGCGATCGCCTTCACGATCGCATTCGCGACCGAGACGTTGCCCGCGACGAGGTTGCCGGTGTCCGGAAGACCGTCACGACCCATGAAGTCCCCGTAGCGTCCACCCGCCTCGCGCACGAGCAGGCAGCCTGCGGCCATGTCCCACGGGTAGAGCCCGATCTCGAAATATCCGTCGAGGCGACCGGCTGCTGTATAGGCGAGATCGAGCGCTGCGGAGCCGGTGCGGCGGATGTCCTCGGCTTCCGCGAGGAGTGCGCGCGTCATGCCGAACTGCGCCTCGAGGTGGCGGCGCTGGCGGTAAGGAAATCCTGTGGCGAGCAACGCGCCGCCGAGGCCTTCGCGGCGGCTCACGCGCATGCGCCGGTCATTGAGGTAGGCGCCATCACCCTTGCTGGTCGTGAACAACTCGTCGCGCAGCGGATCGTAGACGACGCCGACGACCGGTTCGTTGTTCTCGAGCTGCGCGATCGACACGCAGAAGTGCGGGAAGCCGCGCAGGTAGTTGTGCGTGCCGTCGAGTGGATCGATCACCCATACGGTGCGCGACTTGCCGATCATGCCCGACTCTTCGCCGAGGATCGCGTCGCGCGGATAGGCGCGGCGCAGTTCGCGTATGATTTCCGCCTCGGCGAGCTTGTCGACCTCCGACACGTAGTCGTGGCGCTGCTTCTCGACGACCTCGAGGCTGTCCAGGCGGTTCATGTAGCGCAGGATGATCTGGCCGGCGGCGCGCGCGGCGCGCACCGCCACGTTGACGGCGGGTCTGGGCATGGCTGGTCCGCTTGGACGGGGTTTGAAAGAACGACGCGGCTGGCCGCGCCCTGGCGCGCGAGGGTAGCAGATCGCCGCGTGCCGACCAAACCATGCACGACACGAGCAGAGCCGGCGAACCCATGAAACCACCTGATGCCATCGTGCCGGCCCGCATCCGTTTCGTGCTCGTGCGCACTTCGCATCCGGGCAACATCGGCTCGGCCGCGCGCGCGATTCGCACGATGGGCTTCCGGCGCCTTCACCTGGTTGCGCCGGAAGCGTTCCCGCATGCGGAGGCCAACGCACTCGCGGCTGGCGCCGGCGACGTGCTCGACGCGGCGGTCGTCGATGCCGCGCTGCCTGACGCGATCGCCGATTGCGGCCTCGTGCTCGGCGCGACCGCGCGCCCGCGCGGCATCGCGCTCGAGGAACTCGACCCGCGTCGCGCTGCGCGGCGCGTGCTTGACGCCGCCCTCGCGGGCCGCGAAGTCGCGCTCGTGTTCGGCAACGAACGCTCGGGCCTCGAGAACGAGGAAGTCAAATACTGTCACGCGGCGGTCACGATCCCTTCCGATCCCGGTTATTCCTCGCTGAACCTCGCGCAGGCGGTGCAGGTGGTCGCATGGGAGCTGCGGATGGCATGGCTCGACGGTGTCGTCGAAGGCCCGGCCACGCCCGCAGGGAAACCCGCCGATGGCGCACAGATGGAACAGTACTTCTCCCATCTCGCGCGCGCACTTGACGCAATCGAGTTCCACAAGGGTCGCTCGCCCGAACGCATCATGCAGCGCCTGCGCCGGCTCTACCTGCGCGCGGCACCCGACCAGCGCGAACTGCGCGTGCTGCACGGCATCCTCGCCGACACCTGCCGGATCGCCGCGATCGCCGCGAAAACCGGGTCCAGTGCCGCCCCGGAGGCGACCGGCCGCAGCGCGGAGGACTAGCCCGCGCGGCCTGCGTTGGTGGAGCCGCCGGTGCGAAGGGGCACGGATGCCCCCCGGCTCGTTGTAACATGCGCGTCATTTTCCGCGCGACCCCGTCGCACTGGACTCGGCCATGTTCTCGCTGCAGACGATCTTCGGCAAAGGTGACAAGTTCTACGGTCTGCTCGAGGCGAGCGCCGATGCGGCGCACCAGGCGTCGGCCGCGCTCGTGCGCATGCTCGACGCGCGCCAGTCGGCCCCCGCGTTGCACGAGTTCATGCTCGCGCGCAAGCTCGAGAAGGAACTGACCGCGCAGATCAGCCAGGAACTGGTCAACACCTTCGTGACCGCGCTCGACCGCGAGGACATCGAGGCGCTCGCGGCGGCCCTGAACAAGATCACCAAGTCGATCTCGAAATTCGCCGAACGTTACTCGCTCGCGGCCGAAAGCCTTGTCGACGTCGATTTCGCGACGCGCGCCGCGATGCTCGAGAAGGCCGCCGGCGTGATCGCGCAGATGGTCGGGCAACTGCGCAAGGGCATGAACCTCGAGGCGATGAAGGCGCTCAACGATCGCCTGCAGGCGATCGAAAGCGAAGCCGACCGGCTCATGATCGAGCTGTACCGCGACCTTTACGGCGGACGTCACGAAGCGATCCGGATCCTGTTGCTGAAGGACCTGTTCGAACTGCTGGAGAAGGCGATCGACCGCTGCCGCGACGCCGGCAACGTGGTCTACCACATCGTCCTCAAGAACTCCTGACGCGGCGCTTGGGCAACAAGGACCGTCGATGGAATTGACCCTCGTTCTGCTGGTCGTGCTGGTCGCACTGACGTTCGAATACATCAACGGCTTCCACGACACCGCCAATTCGATCGCGACCGTGGTCGCGACCAAGGTGCTGAGCCCCGGCCAGGCGGTCATGCTCGCGGCCGGCATGAACCTCGTCGGCGCGCTGCTCGGTACCGCGGTCGCGAAGACGATCGCGTCCGGGCTCATCGACGCGGACGTCGTCGCGGTCACGCCGATCATCCTGATCTGCGCGCTGCTCGGCGCGGTGATCTGGAACCTCATTACCTGGTGGTGGGGCCTGCCCTCGAGTTCCTCGCATGCACTCGTCGGCGGCCTCTGCGGTGCCGCGCTCGCGGCCGCGAGCGGCAACTGGTCCGCGATCATCTGGTCCGAAGGCGGCAGCCACTGGTGGGGCGAGGCCGGCGTGTTGCCGAAGGTCGTGCTGCCGATGATCGGCTCGCCGATCGCCGGTTTCGTGTTCGGCCTGCTGCTGATGGGCCTGCTGTACTCGCTGATGATCTTCCTCGGCTCGCGCACCGGCGTGCTGCAGCGGTTCGGCCGCACGCGTTTCGCGAACCAGTTCTTCGGCAAGGCGCAGCTGGTCTCGGCCAGCGCGATGGCGCTCTCGCACGGCATGAACGATGCGCAGAAGACGATGGGCATCATCGCGCTGGCGCTCGCGACCGCGACCGCCGCGGGGAC
>DAIOWG010000289.1:0-4178 GCA_036758645.1 Dokdonella sp.
TCGCCTGCGGCGCGCCGGTCGACCTCCTCCCACGCACCTTCGCCGACGTCGCCGATCCAGAGATCGCCGTTCGCGCGGTCGATGCTGAAGCGCCAGGGGTTGCGGAAGCCATGCAGCCAGATTTCGCCGCAGCGGTTCGCGTCGGTGGCGTAGGGATTGCCGGTCGGAATCGAATACGACGCGGGCTGTCCGGGCGTCGCCCCGCACATGTTCGCGGCAGCCGACGCGCTCGGCGTGCGCACGTCGAGGCGCAGGATCTTGCCCATCAGGGTGTAGGTCTGGCCGCCGATCGTCTTCTTCCACAGATCCTGCGCCAGATCCTCGGGATCGAACGAACCGGTGCCCGATCCCGTGCTCCAGTAGAGCAGCCCGTCCGGCCCGAAATGGATGTCGCCGCCGTTGTGGTTGTAGAACAGCGGCACGCGCATGACCTCGGTTTCGCTGCCTGCGAACACGTTGGCCGCGGGATTGCCCGCAACCAGGCGTACGAGCCGCTCGCCGCCGGCGCCGGGCGCGGTGTAGACGATGTAGAACGTGCCGTTGGTGGCGAAGTCCGGATCGAACGCGAGGCCGAGCAGGCCGCGCTCGATGTCCCCGGTGTCGACCGAACGCGAGTAGTACGGCGCTGCCTGCAGCGCGCCGTTGATGACGACGCGGATGGCGCCGCCGCGCTCGACCACGAACACCCGGCCACTGCCGTCATGGGGGCTGCGCACCGCGAGGGGCTGGTCGAGTCCCGACGTGACGTAGGGCACGAGTGCGATGTCGCCGCGCGGGCCGGCGGCCGCCGAGGTGCAGGCAAGCGCGGCGACGAACCTCGCCGCGAAACGAAGTGCGAACGAACGATCGGGGAACATGGGGGCACCGTCGGGCCGCTGCTGGCGGGGCTCGCGCCGGCGTGGAGCCCCGCGAGGCCGGCACCTGCTGTCGCAGGCGCGTCCCGCGCTGCTGGCGGGGAACCCGCGAACGCTAGCGCGCGCCGCGCCGGAACACAACGATCTCGACGGTCTGGATCAGGATCATGAGGTCGAGCATGAAGTCGTGGTTCTTCACGTAGAACAGGTCGTACTTGAGCTTTTCGGCCGCGTCTTCCTCGGTCGCGCCGTACGGGTAGTTGAGCTGCGCCCAACCCGCGAGCCCCGGCTTCACGCAATGGCGCAACTCGTAGTAGCGGATCTTCTTCGCGAGCTCGGCGACGAACTGCGGTCGTTCCGGGCGCGGTCCGACCAGGCTCATGTCGCCGCGCAACACGTTCCACAGCTGCGGCAGCTCGTCGATGCGCGTCTTGCGGATGAACCGGCCGACGCGCGTGACGCGATCGTCCTGCTTGCTCGCCCAGCGCGCGACGCCATCCTTCTCGGCGTCGGTGCGCATGCTGCGGAACTTGACCAGCGGGAAGGGCCGGCCCCGCTCGCCCACGCGGTCCTGGCGATACAGGATCGGCGCGCCGCGTCCCGACTCGAGGCGGATCGCGACGATCGCGCCGATCATCAGCGGCCACGCGAGCGCAAGCACGAGCAAGGCGGCGACGATGTCGAACGCGCGCTTGGTCAGGCGCCGCAGCGGCGAAGCATCGAAGCCGTCGGAGAACACCAGCCACGACGGGTCGACCAGGTGCAGCTTGACGGTGCCGAGCTCGCGTTCGAAGAAGGTCGCGAGGCTGGTGACCGCGATGCCGGCCTGGCGGCACAGAAGCAGGTCGTCCATCGGCAGGCTGCCGCGACGATCCTCCGGGCCGATCACGATTTCGTTGATCTGCAGGCGTTCGACGAAGTCCGGCAGCGGCTCGTCGCTGCGCAGCAGCCGATCCGCGGGCACCACCGGGATCTCGCCCGGCATCGGCAGGAAACCGACCAAGTGGAAGCCGCGGCGGTCCACGCGCCGGCGCATGCGCTGCGTGATCACCGCGGCCTGCCGACCCGAACCGAGCACGAGCACGCGGCGCTTGAGCGCCTCCACGTCCACCAGGCGCGCGAATGCCATGTGCGAGAGCGACAGCAGCAGGAAGCCGATCACCAGCGCGAGGCCGAGCAGGCCGCGCCCGACATAGGCCTGCGGCAGGATGTAGAACAGCAGCGCGATCGCGCTGCCGCCGACGAGGAAGCCCACGCACTGGCGCGCGAACAGGCCGGTCCAGTTTTCGCGCAGCCGCGGCTGGTAGAGGCCGAGCGCGGCGAGTGCGCCGACCATCACCAGCGCGAACACCGCGGCGCGCGCCAGCAGGAACTCGGAATGCGAGGCGAGGTCTTCCGGGTGCGGCCAGAAGCGAACGTGGGTGGCCAGCAGCAGCGAACAGGCGAGCAGCACGTAGTCGGCGACCGCGAGCAGCAGCAGCCAGCTCGCGCCCTGCTGGCGGATAAAGCGGAACATCCGACCCTCCGGTGAATCGACACCGGCGTGCGCCCGCATTCGGGGCCGTCCGACGTCCTCTGCGTGGGAATTCATGCGCGGCGCCTTGCCCGACTCAGCCAGGCTCAGGATGCGATTCCCGTGCCACGGCGGCACCCTCCCGCCGCAAGCGCGCCGCGTGGGGCTGCGCGCCATCCTAGCAGAGCCGACGCATCCAGCCGCAGGTCGGCAGGCCATGGAAAACGCCGCATTTCGTCAGATTGGAACCTTGCGCGGCGGCCAGACTTCGACCGCCCGTCCCCACCCCGGCCCGCGAGCCTCTATCATCGCGGCACCGCCCGGCGCAGGCGGTCACCCGAACCCGAGGAAGTCTCCCATGTGTGGAATCGTCGCCGCCGTCGCCCAGCGTGACGTGGTCCCGCTGCTGATCGCCGGTCTCAAGGCGCTTGAATACCGCGGCTACGATTCGGCCGGCATCTCGGTGCTGGAAGACGGGCGCCTCGCGCGCGTGCGCGCCAAGGGCAAGGTGCGCGAACTCGAGGCGCTGTACGAGTCCGCGCCGGTCGCCGGCATGACCGGCATCGCGCACACGCGCTGGGCCACGCATGGCGTGCCGAACACCGTCAACGCGCATCCGCACGTGTCGAGCGAGCGCGTCGCGGTCGTGCACAACGGCATCATCGAGAACCACGCGGAACTGCGCGCCGAACTCAAGGCCAAGGGCTACGCGTTCGAATCCGATACCGACACCGAGGTCATCGCGCACCTCGTCGACGACGCGCTCGCGCGCGGCGCCGAGCTGCGCGACGCGGTGCTCGCCGCGACTCGCCGACTGCACGGCGCGTATGCGATCGCGGTGATGAACCGCGACCAGCCCGGCCACGTGGTCGGCGCGCGCCGCGGAAGCCCGCTGGTGGTCGGCATCGGCGAAGGCGAGTACTACCTCGGCTCCGACGTGCAGGCGCTGATCCGCGAGACCACCCATTTCGCCTACCTCGAGGAAGGCGACCTCGTCGAGATCACGCTCGACGGTTTCCGCATCCTCGACGGCGATGGCCGGCCGGCCGAGCGCGCGGTGCGCCAGAGCGAGATGACCGCCGACGCGGTCGAGCGCGGCGAGTACCGCCACTACATGCTGAAGGAAATCTTCGAGCAGCCGCGCGCGATCGCCGACACGCTCGAGGGACGCATCGCGAACGACCGCATCCTGCCGAACATCTTCGGCGTCGACGCGGCCGAACTGCTCGCGCGCGTGAAGAACGTGCAGATCGTCGCCTGCGGCACGAGCTTCCATGCCGGCCTCGTCGCGCGCTACTGGCTCGAGGGCCTCGCGGGGATCCCGTGCAGCGTCGAAGTCGCGAGCGAGTACCGCTACCGCCACGTCGTCGTGCCTGAAGGCACGCTGTTCCTCGCGGTGTCGCAGTCGGGCGAAACCGCCGACACGCTGTCGGCGTTGCGCGAGGGACGCAACCACGGCTACCTCGGGTCGATGGCGGTCTGCAACGTGCCCGAATCGAGCCTCGTGCGGGAATCGGATCTCGTGCTGATGACGCGCGCGGGCCCCGAGATCGGCGTCGCTTCGACCAAGGCGTTCACGACCCAGCTCGCCGCGCTCGCGCTGCTCGCGATCGAGCTCGCGCGGATCAACGGCCTTGCGGACGAAAAGGTCCGCCGCCTCGTGGCCGAACTCGCGACGCTGCCGCGCCAGGTCGCCGAGGTGCTCGCGCTCGAACCCGAGATCGCGCAGCTCGCAGAACGCTTCGTGACCAAGGACCATGCGCTGTTCCTCGGCCGCGGCGCGCATTACCCGGTCGCGCTCGAAGGCGCGC
>DAIOWG010000290.1:0-4169 GCA_036758645.1 Dokdonella sp.
TCAAGGGCTGCGGCGCCGCCGCGCTGACCGCGGGCGTCGGCAGCCGCGCGATGGCCTGGTTCCCGCCGGCCGACCTGCTGCCTGCCGCGGCGACCGAAGACACGCTCGTGATCGTGTTCCTGCGGGGCGCGATGGACGGGCTCAGCCTGGTGCCGCCCTCCGCGAACAGCCCGGATCGCCCGTTCTACGAACAGTACCGCAGCGCGACGCGCGTCCCGACCTCGGGCACCGGCGCGGGCCTTGCGCTCGCCGGCAATCCCGACTGGTTGCTGCATCCGCGCGCGAGCGCGCTGCGCGACCTGTACGCGAGCCAGCACCTCGGCATCGTCGTCGCCGCGGGTCAGGTCCAACCGAATCCGGTCATCCGCAGCCACTTCGATGCGCAGGCGAACCTCGAGTTCGGCGTCGGTGGCGGCACCGGCAACAGCATCGGCTGGTTCACGCGACACCTGCTCAGCGGAGGCTTGCCGGGCACGGTGCCGCTGCCCGCGGTCTCGATGGGCAGCATCACCGCGGCGAGCCTGCTCGGCAGCTCGGATGCGATCACGATGGGCAGCGGGCAGGATTTCCGCCTCAACACGTTCCACTGGTCGTGGGGCAACGACAATCCCGACGAAGGCCTGGTCGGCGCGATCTCGCGCATGGACACGTTGTGGAACGGCAATACCCGACTCGAAGTCGCGGGCGCCGAGACACTCGACTCGCTCGCGCTGCTGCGCGACATCGACTTCGCGGGCTACGTGCCCACGGGCGGGGCCGACTACGATCTCGCCTACAACGGCGGATTCGGCGACCAGTTGCGCGACGTCGCCTGCCTCGTGAAACGCGGGCTCGGCCTGCGCGCGGTCACGATCGACCTCGGCAACTGGGATACGCACGTCGGCCAGGGCAATCCGACCCAGAGCTGGGACTGGTTCGGCAACCAGGTCGAAAGCCTGTCGGCGGGCCTCGACGCGTTCTACACCGATCTCTCGAGCGATCCGGGCGGCAATCTCATGCATCGCGTGAGCGTGCTCGTCGTCAGCGAGTTCGGTCGCCGCGCGATCGAGAACGAGGATGGCGGCACGGATCACGGCTACGGCAACGTGATCCTCGCGCTTGGCGGCAGCGTCAACGGCGGGCAGGTGTACGGGAACTTCCCGGGGTTGTCCGGCGAGCAGCTCTATGAAGGTACCGACGTGCGCGTCACGACGGACTATCGACAGGTCGTGTCCGAGGCGCTGATCCGGCGACTCGGCAATCCAAACATCTACTTCGTGTTCCCGGGCTACACAGGCTACGCGCCGCTTGGTCTCTTCCAGGGCCCCGACGTGCCGCCGACGAACTTCGATGCGATCTTCGCCAATGGATTCGATGCCAGCTGATCGTCACGCCGCCGGGACTGCGTGCGCGGGCTGCGAGGTGCTGGCGGGATCCGGTTGATGCGATGGCGCCGCTTCGCGATCGCCGTCGCCCCTGGCGGCGTCGCGGACGCGGCTGTTGTATCGTCGCTGATCGCGCTCGAGCAGCCACATGCATCGCGGCCAGCCCGGCATCACCGATGGGAATCTCATGCAAACCGAACGCCGCACGTCCGCCGCGCGTGCTTGCCCGTTCGCGCGGCGCCGCACGATTGGCCTGGGCGTTGCCGCAGCCTCGTTCACGTTCGCCGCAGGCATGTCCTCCCTCCATGCGGCGCAGGTCGACATCGCCGCGCCTGCCGGAAGTGGCTGGTTCGGTTACGCGGTCGCGGTGTTGCCGAACGGCCACTTGGTGGTCACCGATCCGCGCTTCTCGACGGCTTCGGCGCAGCACGTCGGCGCCGTCCACCTGTTCACGTCTTCCGGCAAGATCATCGGCAGCCTGACCGGCAGCAGCGCGAACGATCATGTCGGCAGCGGCGGGGTGGTGATGCTGGGCGGGGGCCGATTCGTGGTCGCGAGCCCGGACTGGGACCAAGGCTCGGCGACGGACGCGGGATCCGACGCCTACGACCGGGCGCGCCGCCAGCTCGTCGTCGGGCGAGCGACGCAGAACCTCGTCAGCCTGTTCACGATGGACCAGGTGTTCGCGGACACCTTCCAGTAGTCGCGCAGCGACGTCGCCGCTAGCCCTCGACGCTCTGGAAGAACACGAGGTCGGCAGCTCCGGCTGGATGGGCCTGGCCGAGGCTGATCGTGCCGCTGCGGCGGAGATGGGTTTCGTCGCGGTGCACGAGGATCTCGTCGTCGTCGCCGACCTTGAGCCAGGTGCCGTTGGTCGAGCGGTCGGCGAGCATGAAGTAGCCGCGCTTCCATTCGATCAGCGCGTGGTTGCGCGAGACCCATTCGGTTTCGACGACCAGGCTGCTGGCAGGGTCACGACCGATCGAGAACGGCGTACCTTCGTCGATCTCGAACACCTGGCTCTTGAGACGAAGCAGCAGGCGTGGCCGGTCCGACGGCGCCTCCACGGCATGCATCACGCGCTGCACCGTCGTCACGTGGGCGACGTCCTCCTGCCAGAGCACGTCGACGATCTCGACCGGCGCCTGCTTGCCGAGCACCCATGCCGACCCGAGCGGGCGCACGCGCAAGCCGGTGGTGTTGGTGATCCCGCGCACGGTGCTCGCCGTCGCGATGATCTGGTCGCGGCGCGCGAGCGTCTTGTCGGCCATGCGCGCGGCGGTGTTGACCGCGTCGCCGAACACGTCGTCGTTCTCGACCAGCGTCTCGCCGTGGTGCAGGCCGATTCGGATCGCGAGGTTGTCGCGCTGGAAGACCGGATCACCCTTGATGAGACGATGCATGTCGGTCGCGGCCAGCAATCCGTGCAGCGGGCCCGGGAACGTGCACATGATCTCGTCGCCGATCGTCTTGATCACGCGACCGCCATGGCGAGCCGCGACCTCGGCGAGCGCGACCAGCACCCCGGCGACCATCTCGCGCGCGGCGATGTCGCCGTGCCGCTCGAACAGGCGCGTGCTGCCCGATACATCGGCGAACAGGATCGTGAGGGCGCGGCGCTCGGTCATGCCCGCGCGATCATAGGTGAATCGCCTTTGCCCGAACAGGTCGGGCGCTTGCCCACGGGATGTTCAGCTTCGGTGACGGCCTGCCGCGAAACCGGAAGCACGCAGCGCGAAACATCGCGTGCACCGAGGATCATGAAAGCAGTCGTTCCCGCGTTCGCGGTGTGGTCGTGTTCGCCCCTGGTTCTGCAGCTGGCGGCAGCTCGACCCGTCAGCGCGGTGCAACCTCGGCAAGCGCATCCGCAGCAGCCACGATGTCCGCGTCCCCCGGCAGCACGAGCAACGCGGCACCCGCGAGCGGGGTGTAGGTGTCGACGCCGACCACGCGGCGCAGGGGCTTCGCGCCGTGCCCTCCTTCGACGATCGCGGTGATCACGCCTTCGCCGACGCCGGCGGAGTGCCTGCCTTCATCGACGACCAGGATGCGCTTGGCCGACCTCGCCTGCGCGGCGATGAAAGGCTCGTTGAGCGGCACCAGCCAGCGCAGGTCGACGGTGCGCACCTTCCAGCCGTGCCTGGCCTCGATCGCGCGCGCGGCGCGAAGGCTCATCGGAACACCATTGCCGTAGCTGAAGATCACGAGGTCGTCCGAACCTTCGTCGTAGACGCGGCCTTCGCCGAGCGTCATCGCTTCGTCCGGCGCCGGATACGCGGTGAGCCACTGGCCGTCGCCGGCTTCGTACAGGTCCTTGGTCATGTACAGCGCGATCGGCTCGAGGAACACGCTGACGCGCCCGTCGATCTTCGCGAGCGCGGCGAGCGTGCGCAGCATCGTCGCCGCGTCGTCGCCGCGGCTCGCGCAGCCGACCACGAGGCCCGGGATGTCGCGCAGCGCGGCGATCGAATTGTCGTTGTGGAAGTGTCCACCAAAGCCGCGCTGGTAGCCGAGGCCCGCGATGCGCACGACCATCGGGTTGCGGTACTGGTCGTTGGAGAAGAACTGCAGGCTTGCCGCCTCTCCGCGGATCTGGTCGCAGGCGTTGTGGAAGTAGGCGAGGTACTGGATCTCGGGGATCGGCAGCATGCCCATGTTCGCGTAGCCCTGCGCGAGGCCGAGGATCATCGTCTCGTCGAGCAGCGTGTTGAACACGCGCGCATTGCGGAATGCCTTGTGCAGGCCCTTGGTGACCGTGTAAACGCCGCCTTTCTGCGCAACGTCCTCGCCGAACAGCAGCGCTTC
>DAIOWG010000291.1:0-4165 GCA_036758645.1 Dokdonella sp.
GGGAGGGAAGCCGCTACGGGTTCAGCGGCCCGTCTTGCCCGGTGGACGCCGACGCGGGCGATCGAGGCCTCCGCGATCGGCGCCGGTGCGATCGCCAACGCTCCGATCCGCGCTGCCATCGCGACGGCCGCCGCCGCGATCGAACGACGGTGGTTTGCCGGCGTTGCGCGGCTTGCCGCCTTCGTGTGCTTCGCCGCCGCGCGTGATGCGCAGTTGCTGGCCGGAGACCCAGACCTTCTTGAGATGTCGGAATATTTCCGCCGGCATCCCTTCGGGAAGATCGACGAGGCTGTGGTCGTCGCGGATGTCGACCCGGCCGATGTGCTTGCTGTCGAGGCCCGCTTCGTTCGCGATCGCACCGACGATGTTGCCCGGCTTCACGCCATGCGCGCTGCCGACTTCGATGCGGAACGTCTCGAACCCTGCGTCGGGCTGGTGAGGACCGTCGTCGCGCCGCGGACGAC
Organism: Dokdonella sp.; assembly: GCA_036758645.1. GTDB lineage: Bacteria > Pseudomonadota > Gammaproteobacteria > Xanthomonadales > Rhodanobacteraceae > Dokdonella_A. Next base: position 465 of record DAIOWG010000291.1, read on the forward strand.
GCTCGCGTTCTTCCGCATGGTGCGAACGCGGCGGCCGCGTTTCGGTGCGTGCGGCGGGGTATTCCTGGTTGCGTGATTCGCGCCGCTCGGGGTCGTGATGCATGCCGGCGGCGGGATGTTGCGGCCGCGTCGACGATTCATCGGGTCCCGTGCCGCGTCCGGGCGACGGCATCTGCGCGGCCCGGTCGTCATTCGCGCGCCCGAACGCGGGCTTCTCGCGCGCGTGCCGCTCGAAGCGTGCGTCGCGCGGGGCACGCGTCGCATCCAGCGGGCGGGTGAACCGCTCCGGCGCCTGCAGCAGCAAGGGCTGCTCGCCCTGCACGAGCTTGGCGAGCGCCGCCGCGATCTCGACCGCGGGCGCGTTGTTCTCGCGTTCGAACTGTTCGACCAGCAGGCGGAACGGGCCGAGGTCGTCGGCCGCGAGTGCGTCGGCGATGCGTTGCTTGAACTTCGTGATGCGCTGGTCATTGACCGCCTCGACGCTCGGCAACTGCATTTCCGCGATCGGCTGGCGCGTCGCACGCTCGATCGCCTGCAGCATGCGCTTCTCGCGCGGCGCCACGAACAGGATCGCCTCGCCGCTGCGGCCCGCGCGGCCGGTGCGGCCGATGCGGTGCACGTAATCCTCGGGGTCGTACGGGATGTCGTAGTTCAGCACGTGGCTGACGCGCTCGACGTCGAGCCCGCGCGCGGCGACGTCGGTCGCGACGAGGATGTCGAGCTTGCCGTCGCGCAACTGCTGGATCATGCGCTCGCGCTGCGCCTGCTGCACGTCGCCATTGATCGCGGCAGCGCCGAAGCCGCGCGCCTGCAGCTTCTGCGCGAGCTCCTCGGTCGCCGACTTGGTCCGCGCGAACACGATCATCGCCTCGAACGGTTCCGCCTCGAGGATGCGCGTCAGCGCATCGAGTTTCTGCATCCCGCTCACGTACCAGTAGCGCTGCCGGATGTTCGCCGCGGTGGTGGTCTTGGTGCGTATCGCGATCTCGACCGGGTCGCGCAGGTAGGTTTGCGCGATGCGCTTGATCTGGCTCGGCATGGTCGCCGAGAACAGCGCGATCTGGCGCGACTCCGGCGTCTTCTTGAGCACCGCCTCGACGTCGTCGATGAAGCCCATGCGCAGCATCTCGTCCGCTTCATCGAGCACCAGCGTGGTCAGCTGGGAGAGGTCGAGCGAGCCGCGATCGAGATGGTCGATGACCCGCCCGGGCGTGCCGACGACCACGTGCACGCCACGCTTGAGTCCACTCAGTTGCGGGCCGTAGCTCTGGCCGCCGTAGATCGGCAGCACGTGGAAACCGGGCAGCTTCACCGCGTAGCGCTGGAATGCCTCGGCGACCTGGATCGCGAGTTCGCGCGTCGGTGCGAGCACCAGCGCCTGCGGCTTCGACCTCGAGAGGTCGAGGCGCGACAGCACCGGCAGCGCGAAGGCGGCGGTCTTGCCGGTGCCGGTCTGCGCCTGGCCGAGCACGTCGCGGCCGGCGAGCAGCGGAGGAATCGTCGCGGCCTGGATCGGCGAGGGCGTCTCGTAGCCGACATCGGCGAGCGCGAGCAACAGCGGCTCGGCCAACCCGAGCTGGCTGAACGGAATGGATTCGGGTGCGACGTCTGACGAAGGCATGCGCGGATGGCGGCGATGCCGCGGAAGGAAGGCCGTGCAGTCTAGCAGGCACCCGCGCGGGCGACCCGCATCGGGCGTGGCCCCTGCGCTGCGCGGTTGCCGTTCGTACTGGCGTCAGCCGGGGTTTGCCCCGGGGAACCCCTGATCCGAGGTGGCCATGAGTCGTCGTGCCGTGCGTACCGGATGGATGCTCGCCCTCGCGCTCTGCGCGGGCGGGATCCACGCGCAATCGGGTGGAAGCTTCGCGATCCGGCGCAGCACGCTCGATGCGGGCGGTGGCCGCTCCGAAGCGGCTGCCTATGCACTGACGGGAACGGCGGGGCAGCCCGACGCCCACTACAGCGAGGGCGGCGCGTACGCGCTGAGGGGCGGGTTCTGGGGCGCGGGCGGGAATGTCCTGTCCGACGTGATCTTCGCGGACGGTTTCGAATGAGGAGCGATCGCATGCAACGCCTGGCCTGGATGGTCCTGCTGGCTCTCGCCGTGTCGATCGCCGCGCCGGCGGCGCGCGCGGGCACGTCGTTCACCTACCAGGGCGAACTGACGAACAACCAGGTTCCCGCGAACGGGAACTTCGATTTCCGCTTCATCCTCTACTCGGCCGAAGTCGGCGGATCACAGATCGGCCCGATCGTGACCTTGCCCGGTGTCGCGGTCACGCAGGGCGTGTTCACCGTCCCGCTCGACTTCGGCACGGTGTTCGGCACCGCCGAGCCGTGGCTCGACATCGCGGTCAAGCCGGCCGGCGGCCCCACCTACACGCCGCTGTCGCCGCGCCAGCCGGTGACGCCGGCGCCGCGTGCGATGGCGCTTAGCCTGCCGTACGCCGACAGTGTCGACCTGCCGTCGCAGATCGCGCTCAGCATCGACAACGTCAGCGGCGGCGCCGCGAGCTTCAGCGTGAGCGGCAACGAGTACTGGGATGCGGTGCAGATCCATTCCGACAGCCTCGGCGGTGGCCTGCGCAGCGTGGTGCAGGCGCCCAGCCAGGGTTCGGCCGTCAGCGGTTACAACTACGGCACCGAGCGCGGCGCGGCCCAGTTCGAGATCTACAACGCGGCCAACGAGCGCTCCGCGATGTTCGTGCGCACCAACGGCGACGGCTACGCGATCCAGGCCGAGGTCAACGCCGACACGATGGGCACGGCGCTGTTCGCACGCACCACGAGCACCGTCAGTGGCAGCCTCGCGGCGACCTTCGGCGGTCCCGTCGTGATGAGCTGCCAGAGCCCGAACTGCAATGCAGCGCATGCGCTGCGCGTATACGGCAACACCCAGGTCGTCGGTACATTGTCGAAGTCGGCGGGTTCGTTCCGCATCGACCACCCGCTCGATCCGGAGAACAAGACGCTTTCACACTCGTTCGTCGAATCGCCGGACATGAAGAACCTCTACGACGGCGTCGCCACGCTCGACGCGTCCGGTTCCGCGTGGATCGAGATGCCGGACTGGTTCGAGGCGCTCAACCAGTCGTTTCGCTATCAACTCACGGCGATCGGCGCATCGTCGCCGGGCCTGTACGTGAGCGAGGAGATCGCCGGCAACCGCTTCGCGATCGCGGGCGGCGCGCCTGGTGCGCGTGTGTCATGGCAGGTCACGGGCTCGCGACACGATGCCTATGCGAAGGCGTTCCCGATTCCGCTGGAAGAGGACAAGGTCGGCGACGAGCGCGGACGCTACCTCGTGCCGGAAGCGTTCGGGCAGTCGCCCGAACGCGCGATCGGCTGGCGTCCGCAGCCCGACATCGAGGCAACACAACCCGCGCCCGCGGCGCGCTGATCGGCGCCTCGGCGGCGAACGGGTGCGCAGGCGCGCAGGCTCGGCACCCGTCTTCCATGCGCCGATGGCGCTTCGCTCGTCGCGATCGTCGATGTCCGCGGCTCACCCGTCGAATCCGTCGGCGAACACGAGGTCCGCGCCCGATGGCAGCGTGAACGAGCCCTGCGCGGGTGCGCTCCCCGCGAACGCGCTGTCGACCGCGCGGACGCTCCAGGCGTAGGCGCCATCCGGCAGATGCGCGATGCTCCAGCTCGTCGCGGTCGCGATGCTGCCCGGTTGCGGGAGGCGTTCGGGCAGCGTC
>DAIOWG010000292.1:0-4157 GCA_036758645.1 Dokdonella sp.
GTCGCCGCATCGTGCGTGACCACGTAAGGGCCGAATCGGAACGAGTCGGCCGAGAGGATCTCGCCGACGAGTCCGTTCAGGGCACCCAGCGCGCCCGGCGTGCCGAGCGGCACCGGCGTCACGCAGGTCAGTCGCGTGACGGTGTCGAGCACGCTGTCGGCGCCGAACCCTTCGATGCCATCGGCGCGGATCTCGACGAACTCGCCGACGTCGAGCGCGTCGCCGCAGTCGATCGGCGCGACGCCCGCGAGACTGACCTGCTGCGGACCGAGCGACGCGATCCCGCCGTCGATCGCACTGACGTAACCCGACAGCAGCCAGCGCGGCGTCGGCTCGTGGAAGTATTCGATGAAGGACGCGAGCAGGCTCGCGTTGGTGTCGATGTAGCCGCTGACGTCGAGATGGTCGCCGACCGCGATGTTCGCGATGTCGCCCCCGGGTACGCCGGTCATGCCGACGTCGGCGGTCACCGTGACTTCCTGGCCGAGCACCCGCAACGGTTCGATCGAAGTCACCGCACCGCGCACCGCGTACGAGAACACCAGCGTCGCCGCGGCGGCATCGCCGCGCGGCGACGGCGCGTAGTGCGCTTCGACGCGCAGGCCCGGCTTGTCCGGCAGCGGCGCCCCCGGCGCAAGCGGCTCGCCGTCGACGAGCACGACCGTCGCGTCGTCGACGCGCACGAGGTGCCCGCCGATGTCGAGCAGTTCCTGCGCGCAGGAGGGGGTGGCGGCGAGCATCAGCGTGCCGAGCAGTGCGATGCGGGAGGGTGTGGCCATGCACGCAGTCTAGGCGCATGCCGCGACATGCGCATGGGCGTTTCCACCCACGGCGGCGAACGCGTCTGCAACAATCGGTGTCCCGCGAAAGGGACGGTGGAGGCTGCGTCCCGACTCGCGCATGCGGTCGCGGTGCTAGCATGGCGGCGTCGTCACCCGCGGAACGGCTGCGCATGTCGAGGCACCACATCGAGAACCATCGCACCGATCGTGTCGGCTGGCTGCGTGCATCCGTGCTCGGCGCCAACGACGGCATCGTCTCGACCGCGAGCCTGATCGCGGGCTTCGCCGCGTCGGGCGCGGACACGCGCAGCGTGCTGCTCGCGGGACTCGCTGCTCTGGTCGGCGGCGCGCTGTCGATGGCGGCCGGCGAGTACGTCTCGGTCGCCTCGCAGGCCGATGTCGAGCGCGCCGATCTCGCGACCGAGCGGCGCGAACTCGCGCAGTCGCCCGAAAGCGAGCTGCGCGAACTCGCGGGCATCTACATCAAGCGCGGGCTGCAGCCCGCGCTCGCCGCGCAGGTCGCCGAACAGCTCACCGCGCATGACGCGCTCGCAGCGCATGCGCGCGACGAACTCGGCATCACGCATGAACTGCGCGCGCGTCCGCTGCAGGCGGCGCTCTCGTCGGCCGCTGCATTCGCGATCGGCGCCGCCGTGCCGCTCGCGCTCGCCGCGCTCGCACCCGCGCAGCGGATCGCGATGGTGATGGTGCCGGTCTCGCTGGGCTGCCTCGCCGCGCTCGGCGCGCTCGCGGCACGCGCGGGCGGCGCGCCGATGCTGCGGGGCGCAGTGCGCGTGACCGTCTGGAGCGCCGTCGCGATGCTGGCGACCGCACTGGTCGGACGCCTGTTCGCCTGAATGCCAATGGCGAGGCGTGCCGCAGCACCCCGCGTCCCGGTCCTTCGACGACGGCCTTCGGCCTGCGCTCGGCGCGAACGGTTCCTGATTGCCGTTCGCGCCCGGCGCATCGGCCGCGGGCCGCGGCGTGGCGCGCATGCGCGGCGCGATTCTACTGCGCGGAGCTCCGCGCCGAATCCCGCGCCAACGCGTGATCGAGGCTGATGCGCCCTGCACCGCGACAGGCGAGATAGAGGCCGATCACGACGAGGCAGGCCGACGGGAACGAGGCGCGGATGCCGCCGTGCATGTCCACCATCACGATCGCGACGACGAAATGGATCGCGCAGACGATGCCGGCCCAGCGCGTCGCGAATCCCGCGATGAATGCGAGGCCGACCAGCAACTGCGCCCACACGGACAAGCGCGCCATGGGCGCGGGCGCGAAGAAGCCGAACTTCGCGAGGAACTGCTCGAACTCGTGCATGCGTTCCGCGCTCAACAGATTGTCCTGGACGCCCCAGACCAGGAACGCGCCGATCACGAGGCGCATCAGCAGCAACGCTGCCGCCTCGAACCGGTCCAGCATCGGCAGCAGCAATGGATGGCGCGGCGGGTTCATGCGCATCGTCCTGGTGAAGGGTGTGGCATCGGCGCGCGCCCTCAGGCGCGTGGCTGCGGCAGGTCGCTGCCCGCACTCGCATCCCGCCATTGCGGCGAGCGCGCGAGGTCCGTGAACGCAGCCACCACGACCGGATCGAGGCGAGTGCCCGCCTCTCCGACGATGATGCCGACCGCCTCCGCGTGCGAACGCGGCGTGCGATACGGACGTCCGCTCGTCATCGCGTCGTAGGCATCGACGACGAGCAGGATGCGGCTGCAGCGCGGGATCGCCGCCTGGACGAGCCCATCCGGGTAGCCGCTTCCGTCGAATGCCTCGTGATGGTGTCGCACCATCGCGGCGACTTCGGCCCGGTTGGACAGGAAAGTCTGGTTGACGATGCGCTCGCCGTGGATCGAGTGGGCCTTCATCTCTTCCCACTCGGCAGCATCCAGGCGGCCGCGCTTGAACAGCACGTCGTCGCGCACGCCGATCTTGCCGATGTCGTGCAACTGGCTTGCAAGGCGAAGTGCGTCCAGTTCGTGCTCCGCGAGATCGAACGCCCGGCCCAACGCGAGGGCGAGTGTGCAGACGCGGTCGCAATGCCCACGGGTGTAGGTGTCACGCGCGCACAGCGCGGTCAGGAGCGACGGATAGGCGCCCTGCTGGTCGGGTGGCGCAGCCGTAGCCATCCGCAACCTCCTCTTGCGGCTCTCTGCCGCGACGGGCCTCGCTTCGGCCGGAGTGGCGCCCCCTGCAACGTGGCGCGCTCGCGCCGATCCTCTCATCGGTCGCGCCCGGTCACAAGCAGACGCGTCCCGTCACGCCGGGGGCGCGTGGCCACCACGCCGGAACGCCACGCTGCCAGGCGCTAATGGATGCAGGCTCCGGACCGCGAGTCGGCGGTCGTGACCGGCGAGCCCGGCTTCTCGACGTGGTAGTACAGCGACAGGATCTTCCACTGCGTGCCGGCCTGGTACAGCTGGATGCTGTTGACGCCGACGAAATCGGGCTCGATCGCGCGGCGGTCGGCACGGGACTCGACCACGCTGTAGACGGTCGCGAAGCGATCGTAGGCCTGCACCTCGCGTGCGATTTCGCACTCGTGGAAACCCTTCGGCGAGGCCTTGGCGTAAGGCGCAAGGAACTCCCTCGCGGCCTTGCGCTGCACGACCGGCATGCCGTCGCGGTAGCTCCCGCCGAACACGACCGCATCCGCGTGGAAGAGCCGATCGAGCGTCGTGACGTCTGCGCTCGCACCGGGCTCGTTCGACAGCGCGCGCCAGAGTGCGGAAACCGCGGCTTCGGGCGTGAGTTCGGCGGCATCGACGCCGGGTGGAATCAACATCAGCAAGACGGGCCACAGCAAGTTTCGCATCGAGGATTCCCGAATGGAGATTCTGGCCGCGGCACCGCGGCATCGCGGCACCGTCAGCCGATTTCAACGAACCGTGGTTGTTCGCCGGGCGTGAACACCTTGATCATGATCACGTCGCGCTGCGGTTCGGTGCCGAGCCGGAATACGTGTTCTCCTGCTTCCACGAACCCGCACTTGCGGTAGAACGAGATGGCCCTCGGGTTCTGCTCCCATACGCCGAGCCACGCGGCATCCGAGCCGCGTTGCCGGATCGCATCGATGCAAGCCGCCAGCAGGTACTGCGCCAGGCCGCGGCCCTGCCACGCCTCCACGAGATAGATCCGCCGGATCTCGCCAGGCGATCGCGCAGCGATGCATGAAGGCGTTTCGCCCCACCGGACCTGCGCATAGCCGATCAGTGGGCCCCCGTCGTCGACCAGCAGGGTGCCGGCCTGCGGGTCCGCGATCTCGGCCGCCTGGATCGGCGCGCCGAAGTGTTCGCGACAATGCCGATCCATCTGCTCGGGTGCATTCGTGGCGCCGAACGTCGCGCGAAAGGTGGCCTCGGCGAGCCGCGCGAG
>DAIOWG010000293.1:0-4103 GCA_036758645.1 Dokdonella sp.
GCACCCGTCGGTCGCCTTCAGCCCCGATGGCGATGCGCGACAGGCCAGAGCCGCGATTCCCCCCCGCAAAGGAGGCGAACGCGAGCCGGGCAGTTGCGTGGCGAGGTGCGATGCGAACTCAACCCGAGGGGATCTGCAGCACGTCACCTGCGCGCACGCGCTCGTCGGCGAGCGAGTTGGCCGCGCGCAGCGCCGACGTCGACACGCCATGCGTGTCGGCGATCGCGCTGAGCGTGTCGCCGCGGTTCACGACGTACCGCGAGGCGGTGCTGCGCTTGCGCTCGGCCTCGAGTGCGAACAGCGTCCCCGGCGGCGGCATGTTGCGGAAATGCCCGTCGATGCCGTCGAGGATCGCGGCGGCCAGCTTGCTCCGATGCGCCTGGTCCTTGAGGCGCGCTTCCTCGGCCGGATTCGTGATGAAAGCGGTCTCCACCAGGATCGAGGGGACGTCGGGCGAGCGCAGCACGACGAAATTCGCGCGCTCGACGTAGTTGCGATGCGTCGGCCCAAGCTTGCGCAACGAGCGCAGCACCTGTTCGGCCACCGCGTTGCTGGCGGACATCGTCGCGCCCTGGGAGAGGTCGAGCAGCACCTGCGCGAGCATGTCGTCCTTGTCGTCGAGGCTGACGCCGCCGACGAGGTCGGACCGGTTCTCGCGGTCGGCGAGCCAGCGCGCGGCCTCGCTGGTCGCACCGCGCGGCGACATCACCCACACCGACGAACCGCGCGCGTCCGCATTCGTGAATGCGTCGGCGTGGATCGACACGAACAGGTCGGCCTTCGCGTCGCGCGCCTTGCCGAAGCGCTGCGCATGCGGGATGTAGTAGTCGCCGTCGCGCACGAGCACCGCGCTCATGCCCGGCCGCTTGTCGATGAGCTTCTTCAGCTCCCGCGCGACCGCGAGCGTGATCGTCTTCTCGTAGGTGCCGCTCGCGCCGATCGAACCCGGATCCTTGCCGCCGTGGCCGGCGTCGATCGCGATCACGATGTTGCGCGGCTTGCCCGCGCGCACCGCTTCGGCGGTCTTGGTCGGCTTGGCGGGTGCGCCGGCGGACGCGGGGTAGAGATCGAGCACGAGCCGGTAGCCGGACGAATCGGACGGAGGCAGCAGGAAGCTCTTGGGGCGCACCGTCTGCGCAAGGTCGAACACGACGCGCGCATCCGCCTTGCCCTGGCGACCCGCACGCAGGCCCTTGAGCAGGCCCGACGCCTCGGGCGCCTCGAATCCGGCGGCCAGTCCGCTGTCGCGCAGGTCGAGCACCACGCGATCGGGACCTTCCAGTTCGAACAGCTTGTAGTCGACCTGGCCGTCGAGGTCGAGCACCGCGCGCGTGTATTCGGGTCCGGCCCAGATGCGCAGGCCCTTGATTTCAGCGGCCGACGCAGAGCCGGCCAGCAGCAGGGCTGCAGCCCAGATCATCGGCCAGCGCTGGAGCGTCGTTCCCCGCATGCGCCCGTATTCAACTCGAAACCGGCGTTCGGTGCAAGAACTTTTCCTTTATGAATCCGCCGAGTGCAGGCACTTCCTTGCACTCCACTTCATGAACGGTGGTTCAGCTTTTGATGGCCGGCGCGGACATTCCCTGGATGAGCGCGACGAGGTCGCGTCCGAGCACGCTCCCGCACGAATGCGCCACGAGGTCGCGGCGGGCGCCTGCGTGCGCGAGTGAGAGCACGAGGTCCGCCGCGGGCATCCGGTCCCCGCCGCGCTGCGGCCATTCGACGAGCACCAGCGCGCCTGGTCGCCAGAGCGCGTCGAGGCCGAGCCATTCGAGCTCGCCGGGGTCCGCGATCCGGTACAGGTCGAGGTGGTGGATATCGATCCCGCCAGCGCGGTACGACTCGATCAGGCTGTAGGTCGGGCTCTTGACGCGCTCGCCGACGCCGATCGCCTGCAGCAGCGCGCGCGCGAACGTGGTCTTGCCGGCACCGAGGTCGCCGCGCAGATACACCACGCCGCCACCGGCCAGGGCGGGCGCGAGCGCACGCGCGAGGTCGACGAGCGCGGCCTCGTCGAGGCCCGGCAACCGTGCGCCGGCATTCATCGCGAGACTCCGTTGGCAAGTTCGCGCAGCGGGGCGAACAGGTCGGAAGCGAGCAGGCCGCGCGGGCGCGCGCCGGCGGCGAGATCGCCGGCACGGGCGTGCCATGCGACGCCGAGGCAGGCGGCATGCCAGGCATCGAGCCCCTGGGCGCGCAACGCCGCGATCACACCGGTCAGGACATCGCCCATGCCTGCGGAGGCCATGCCGGGATTGCCCCAGGGACAGGTCGCCACGCGTCCGGCCGGATCGGCGACGAGGGTGCCGGAGCCCTTGAGCACGCACACGGCCTGCCAGCGCCGTGCAAGTTCGCGCACGGCACCATGGCGATCGCGCTGCACGCTGCCGATATCCGAATCGAGCAGGCGCGCGGCTTCGCCCGGATGCGGCGTGAGGATCGCATCGGCCGGCAAGCTGCGCGGCGCCTGCGCGATCAAGTTCAAGGCGTCGGCGTCGAGTACGCATGGTCGACCGGCTGCGAGCAGTGCAGGCAACATCGCCCTGCCCCACTCGCCCTGGCCGAGACCGGGGCCGACCGCGACCACGGTCGCGCGTTCGAGCAGCGAGCCCAGACCCTCGACCGATTCGACCGCCCTCGCCATCAGCTCCGGACGCCCCGCGAGCAGCGCGACGACATGCGGTGCGCGCGTGGCGACGCTCACGAGGCCCGCGCCGCAGCGCAGCGCAGCTTCGGCCGCGAGACGCGGCGCACCGCCCATGCCGAGCTCGCCGCCGGCCACCAGCACGTGGCCGAAGCGACCCTTGTTGGAATTGGAACGGCGCGCCGGCAGCCAGTCATCCACCGATGTGTCCAGAAGGATCGAGTCCGGCTCGATGCCTTCGCGTGCCTGCGGCGGAATGCCGAGATCGGCGAGCTCGCGCGCGCCGCACAGATCGGCGGCGTCGGCGGTGAACAGGCCGCGCTTCCATGCGACGAAGCAGATCGTCGCATCGGCGCGCACGGCAGCCGCATGCGCCACTCCGCTGTCGGCATCCAGTCCGGAGGGAAGGTCGAGTGCGAGCGTCGGCTTGTCCGCGGCGAGCAGTTGCCGCACCAGCGCGGCCGCAATGCCCTCGAGCGGCCGCGCGAGCCCGGTGCCGAACAGCCCGTCGACCACGACATCGGCCGCAGGCAACTCGCCTGCCCCATCGGCCATGCGCAGCGTGCCGCCTGCGGCGACGAAGCTCGCGCGTGCGGTCGCGGCGTCGCCCTGCGGCAGTCCCGGCAGCGCGAGTGCTTCGACCACGAGGTCGTCGCGCAGCGCGAGCACGCCGAGCAGCATCGCGTCGCCGCCGTTGTTGCCGCCGCCCGCGAGCAGCAGGATGCGACGCGCGTGGGGCCAGCGGCGGCGCAATGATGCGTATGCGGCCTTGGCCGCGCGTCGCATGAGTTCGATGCCCGCAATCCCGCAGCGATCGATCGCGGCGCGGTCGATCGCGCGCACTTGCGCGGCCGTGTGCAGGGCGGTTTCGAGCGGAAGCGGCATCGGGCCATTCTAAGCGCGCGCGAAGATCGCGGACCGTACGTTCGACGCAGGCTATGCTGCGCGCGGTCCGGACCCGTCCATGATCGACTACACCACCCTCGCCACCGACATCCGCCGCTGGGGAGCCGAGCTCGGCTTTCGCGGCATCGGCTTCGCCGGCATCGAACTCGGCGAGGACGAGTCGCACCTGCTCGACTGGCTGGATCGGGGTTTCCACGGCGAGATGGACTACATGGCGCGCCACGGCACGCGGCGCAGCCGCCCCGCGGACCTGCACGCAGGCACCGTTCGCGTCATTTCCGCACGCATGGACTATTTCCCGGCCGGCGCGGCGGAGGCCTGGCAGGTGCTCGGCGACGGCGAGCGCGCCTACATCTCGCGCTATGCACTCGGACGCGACTACCACAAGCTGTTGCGCGGGCGACTGCAGAAGCTCGTCGACCGCATCGCGGCCGTGGTCGGCCCGTTCGGCCATCGCGTGTTCACCGACTCTGCACCAGTGCTCGAAAAGGGACTCGCGCGCAACGCAGGCCTCGGCTGGATCGGCAAGCACACCTTGCTGCTCGATCGCGAC
>DAIOWG010000294.1:0-4100 GCA_036758645.1 Dokdonella sp.
AGGTCGACCAGCGCGGTCTGGCCGAGGATGTCGTGGCAGACCACGCGCGCCGGGAACCACGGGAAGTCGAGGTCGCGACGGCGCTCGATCAGCTGGCCGAGGTAGTCGGCGATGCGCCCCGGCTCCGCGCGGCGCACGATGTTCTCGGCATGCACGCGCGCGGTGTACGGCAGCCCGGCCCATGCGCCGGGGCGCAGCGCGTCGATGGCCTCCCGCGCATCGAACCAGTCGAGGTCCATGCCCGGCAGGGGCTTGCGGTAACGCGCGTTCGAAGTCTGCATGTCTGCTCGCGAGGGTGGCGGCGGGCGCGCCGACGCGTTGCGTCGGCAACGGGAATGACCGCCTATTTTGCCAGAACGCGCGGGACCGCCCCGCCGGCGCTTGTCGCAGCCCTGCAATCCGGGCATCTTCATACGCTCGTTTGAACCGGGCCCCGACGTGCGCTACCCGAACCTGTTCGCCCCGCTCGACCTCGGTTTCGCGACCCTGCCGAACCGCATCCTCATGGGTTCGATGCACACCGGCCTCGAGGATCGCGCGCGCGACTTCGACAAGCTCGCCGCGTACTTCGCCGAACGCGCGCGCGGCGGCGTCGCGCTGCTGGTGACGGGCGGCTTCGCGCCCGACATCGCTGGCTGGCTCACGCCGTTCGCGAGCCGGCTCTCGATGCCCTGGCAGGTCGCGCCGCATCGCAAGGTCACGCGTGCGGTGCACGCCGAGGGCGGGCGCATCTGCCTGCAGATCCTGCATGCGGGGCGCTACGCCTACCACCCGCTGTCGGTCGCGCCATCGCCAATCAAGTCGCCGATCACGCCGTTCACGCCGCGGGCGCTCAGCGCGCGTGGCGTCGAGCGCACGATCGATGCGTTCGTGAACTGCGCGCGCAAGGCGCAGGACGCGGGCTACGACGGCGTCGAGGTGATGGGCTCGGAGGGCTACCTCATCAACCAGTTCCTGGTCGAGCGCACCAACCAGCGTACCGACGACTGGGGCGGTCCGCTCGAGAACCGGCAGCGCTTCCCGGTCGAGATCGTGCGTCGAATGCGCGCCGCCGTCGGGCGCGACTTCATCATCATCTACCGGCTTTCGATGCTGGACCTCGTCGAACGCGGCCAGGCCTGGGACGAGATCGTCGCGCTCGCACGCAAGGTCGAGGGCGCCGGCGCGACGCTGATCAACACCGGCATCGGCTGGCACGAGGCGAGGGTGCCGACGATCGTGACCAGCGTGCCGCGCGCGGGTTTCGCCTGGGTCACGCGGCGCATGAAGGCCGAAGTCCGCATTCCGCTGGTGACCACCAATCGCATCAACATGCCCGACGTGGCCGAGCGCGTACTCGCCGACGGCGACGCAGACATGGTGTCGATGGCGCGTCCGCTGCTCGCCGATCCGGACTGGGTGCGCAAGGCACGCGAAGCGCGCGCCGAGGACATCAATACCTGCATCGCATGCAACCAGGCCTGCCTCGACCACGTGTTCGAGAACAAGCGTGCGAGCTGCCTCGTCAACCCGCGCGCGTGCTTCGAAACCGAACTCTTGGTCCGGCCGGCGCCCGTGCGCAAGCGCATCGCGGTGGTCGGCGCGGGCCCCGCCGGCCTCGCGTGCGCGACCACGCTGGCGGAGCGCGGGCACGCGGTCACGCTGTTCGAACAGGCGGCGCGGATCGGCGGCCAGTTCAACATGGCCAAGCGCATCCCGGGCAAGGAGGAATTCGCCGAGACCCTGCGCTACTACGCACGGCGCATCCAGCAGTGCGCGGTGGAACTGCGCGTCGACACCCGCGCGACACCGGATCTGTTGCAGGGTTTCGACGAGGTCGTGCTCGCGACCGGCGTCACGCCGCGTGCGGCCTCCATTCCCGGCAGCGATCGCCCGAACGTGCTGAGCTATGTCGACGTGCTGTCAGGCGATGCGCCGGTCGGTCCGCGCGTCGCGATCATCGGCGCGGGCGGAATCGGCTTCGACGTCGCCGAGTTTCTGGTCGAATCCGCGCCATCGCCGACCACCGACGTCGCGCGCTGGACGCGCGAATGGGGCGTCGACATGACGCTCGCGTCGCGTGCGGGCCTCGTGCGCGCGGCGCCGGAAGCGCCCGAGCGCGAGGTCTGGTTGCTGCAGCGGACGCCGGGCAAGCCCGGCAGGCGGCTCAACAAGACCACCGGCTGGGTGCATCGCGCGACGCTCGCGGCCAAGCGCGTGACGATGCTCGGCGGCGTCGCGTACGAACGCATCGACGACGACGGGCTGCACATCCGGATCGGTGACCAGCCGCGCGTACTCGCGGTGGACACGGTCGTCGTCTGCGCGGGCCAGGAACCCCATCGCGCGCTGCACGCGCAACTGGTCGGGGCCGGCATGCGCGGGCACCTGATCGGCGGCGCCGACGTCGCCGCCGAACTCGATGCCAAGCGCGCCATCGCGCAAGGAACGCGTCTGGCAGCCGGGCTCTGACTGCGAATGCGCCGCCTCGCGCAGGCTGGCACTGCGCATGCGCGTTGCGCGCGCGAGCGTACAATCAGAGGACTGTCTGCAAGGGACCGCCCGATGAAGCTCTACTACACGCCCGGCGCCTGCTCGCTCGCCGACCACATCGTGCTCGAATGGATCGGCACGCCTTACGAGGCCGTGCGCGTGAGCCGCGACGAGCGACAGACGCCCGCGTTCCGCGCGCTCAATCCCGCGGGGGCGGTGCCGGTCCTCGAACACGATGGCTGGGTGCTCACGCAGAATGCGGCGATCCTCAACTACCTCGCCGACAGCTTTCCCGAAGCGCAGCTCGGCGGCGACGGTACGCCGAAGGGGCGCGCGGAGGTCAACCGCTGGCTCGCGTTCGTCAACGCGGATGTGCACCCCGCATTCAAGCCGCTGTTCGGCGCCGCGGCTTATCTGGAAGATCCGGCCCTGATCGAGAAGGCCAAGGCGAACGCGCGCTCCACGATCCGTGGACTGCTCGAACGCGCCGATGCGCAGCTTGCGGGACGCGAGGGAATTGCGGGTGCGCGCTCGATCGCCGATCCGTATCTCTACGTGGTGCTGCGCTGGGCCCGCAGCCAGGGCGTCGACCTCTCCGGCCTCGACCAGCTTGCGCGATTCTCCGCGCGCATGGACGCCGATCCGGCGGTCCACAAGGCGCTGCGCGAGGAAGGGCTCGGCTGACGCCACGCCGGGGCTGCATGCGCCGGCGTATGTCAGATTGTCGCAGCCCTCGGCAGGCCTCAGCTCGAGATCGCGGCGCGCACGCTGCGCTCCCAGCCACGCGCGTACTCGCCGCCACGCGCCTTGCCCACGGCCTCGGCAAGGTCTGGCAGCAGTGCTTCGAGCTCGGGCACGTCGTTGCAGCGCTCGATCTTGAGCTGCATGAAGAAGCCGCGCAGGCCGAGGTGCTCACGCACGGCTTCGGACATCAGCCCGCTGAGCGTGGTGTAGCGCAGCGCGACATCCGAGGGCGCGGCGACTCCGGACGCGCCCGCCGCAGGCGCTGCGGCGCCCTGCGCCTCGGCGATCAGGTGCATCGCGAGCAATTGGTCGAGCGCGTCCGGCGCGGCGTGCAAGCCGGCCCCGAGTTTCCGGAGCAGCCCCGCGTCCCGCCGCCCATCCACCAGCAGCAGCATCGAACGCAGCGCCGATGCGAGTTTGTGCGAGCGGTTCGCGATCTCGTCGCGGCCTGCGTCGGTCTTCACGTACAGCTCGTTGTCGAGGATCATCTGGTTGCGCCCCGCCCCGCTACCGTCGCCCATGGTCCTGCTCCCGCTGGATGGCCCGATCAGGGTCATGCAAGGCGGGTGCCATGATCATGGCAGCGGGCTGGTGCGAGGAACAGTAAACAAGTGCGGCAGGTCCGGCGCAACCCGCAGCCCGGGCCGAGGGCGCCGGGCGGGCCGGGTGGACCGGCCGGCCCGGGGTACCTCAGGCGCGCCGGTCGATCGGCACGAACGCGAGGTCTTCCGGGCCGGTGTAGTTCGCACTCGGCCGGATGATCTTGCCGTCCATGCGCTGTTCGACCACGTGCGCGCTCCAGCCCGAGGTACGCGCGATCACGAACAGCGGCGTGAACATCGCGGTCGGCACGCCCATCATGTGGTAGCTGACCGCGCTGAACC
>DAIOWG010000295.1:0-4086 GCA_036758645.1 Dokdonella sp.
TCCGCACGGGCAGCCGGACGAAGGGGAAGAAGGGCGCCCCGCGCATCCACATCTTCTGGCAGAAGCGCATCCGCGCGGGTGATGCAAGCACGCCCTGGTGGTACCCGGCGCAGACGGGGTCGTGACGTTGCTCGCGAACGCGGTGCGGCGTTCCGCGCAGGTGCGCGACGAGGACGGGATCTTCGCGAACGGCATCACGCAGGAAAGCCAGGTCGAACTGCGCGGCTACATCGACACCGCGGGCAACCGCTGGGCCACGCGCGCGCGGCTGCGCGGCGGTCCCGACCCGACCGATGCACGCGTCGCCGGGCCGGTCGAAGCGGTGGCCGAACCGCTGCTGTCGGTGCTCGGCCTCACGCTCGATGCGAGCGCGGCCACGTTCGAGGACCCGGCCGGCGAGCCGATCGACTCGGCGACGTTCTTCGCACAAGCCCTTCCCGGTGCGATCGTCGAACAGAGCGGCGCCTGGGACGGCATCGACCGCATGAGCGGCGGCGTGGTCGCGCTGATACTCCCGCTCGATCCGCCTCCACCCGCCGGCCAGCGCAGCCTCATCGTCGGCACGCTGCGCGGCGGCGACCGCCTGTTCGCGGACGGGTTCGACCCTGCAGGCGCGCGCCGGTGACGCGGTTCACTCTGCGCTGAACCCGCGCGCGCGCCTCCCACCGTGGGTACAGGCGCGCGTGCGAGACTGTCACCATCGACCGAACGGAACCGACGATGGCCGTGCACGTTCCTGCGTTACGCGTCGCAGCAGCCGACGCGCGCTCTGCCGCGACGCGACTTGGCGAAGTCGTGCTCGACCTCGCGAGCCATGTGCCGCCAAGCCGCGAGCGCGCGACCTCCGGCCCGCATGCGCACGCGCAAACCCTCGCGAACGCCGCCGCCAGGCGCGCCGCGCTCGCCGCAGGCACGCTCGCATTGCCCCCGGGCCCGCTCGGCTGGCTGACGATCGTGCCCGAGCTCGTCGCGATCTGGCGCATCCAGCGCCAGATGGTCGCCGACATCGCAGCGGCCTATGGCGCGAGCGCCGATCTCACGCGCTCGCAGATGATCTACTGCCTGTTCCGCCACGCCGCCGCGCAGGCATTGCGCGACGTCGGCGTGCAGGTCGGCGCGCGCCTGATCGTGCGCGACCTGCCGCTGCGCACGATCGAGCGCATCGCGGCGAAGGTCGGCGTGCGCATGTCGAGGCGCGTGGCCGGGCGCGGCTTCTCGCGCTGGCTGCCGGTGATCGGCGCGGCCGGTGTCGGCGCGTACGCGTACTACGACACGCGCCAGGTCGCGCGCACCGCGATCGCGCTGTTCGGCGACGCGACGAAAGACGCGTAGGAGCGCACCCTGTGCGCGATCGCGGGAATGCGAAGGACCGCGCGCAAACGATTCGCTGCGCGGATCGCCCACAGGGTGGGCTCCTACGGGCTCGCGGGATCTTCGAAGCCGTCGGCGAAGATCGCATCACCGAGGATCGCATCGACATCCTCCGCGCTGTCGTCGCCGGGGCTCAGGTTGTAGTGGCTCGGCGGGGTCGCCGCCGTGATCACCATCGCCACGCTGTCTTGCGCATCGTCGGCCACCGTCGCTTCGATCGAATAGGTCAGCCGCCCGCCCACGGCGAGATCGGCGAAATCCACCACGGCGCCCGCATTGCCTAGCCCGCAGGCCGACACCGGCGTCGCCTCGCAGGTCCAGGCGAGGTCGACCAGGCCCGCGGAGGCCGCAGACGTCACCGCGACTGCCCCGAGCACGGTGTCGCCCTGGTTCTCGACGATCGCGGTCCAGCGGACGCGCTGCCCCGGGACCACGCCTGCGTAGCCGTCGTCGATCGCAACCGAAAGGTCGGCCGAAGGGCGCACGAGGATGCGCATGCGCGCGACGTCGCTGCGTGCATGACCGTCGTCGGCGCGCACGGCGACCGTGTGCTCGCCGAGCGTCTCGAATGCCGCGCTCGCGTCGACGCCGGTCGCGTCGTCGAAGGCGCCATCGCCATCGAGGTCCCATGCGTAGGCCAGCGCGTCGCCGGCGTCGGGGTCGATGCTGTTGGAGGCATCGAATGCGACCACGCGCGAAGGTCCGTCCGCGCTCGAGCCTGCCGCGGGCGCGATCGCGGCGGACGGCGCGCGGTTGCTGCAGCCGTCGCAGTAGGAAATGCGCGAGACGCGGCTGTTCTCGAGGTTCACGTAGAACAGATCGTTGCCGGGGCCTGAAAGGAGTTGCACGGCCTTCGCGAGGTTGCCGCCATGGAACGCAGTCGCGCTGCCGTCGGGCGGCGCGTCGGGCACACCGTCGGCGTTCGCATCGTCGTGCGCGATCCAGAACATCACGGTGCGGCTGTTGTCGGCGAAGAACAGCGCATCGTGATACTGGGCGGGGTAACTGTCGCCGGTGTAGAACGCGAGACCCGTGATGTCGGAAGTGCCTTGCGAATGCGAATACGCGTACCACGGCGGCGCATGCGGCGTGCGCCCGCCGGTGTTGCCGCTCGAATACATCGCCGTGCAGATCGGGCCGGCGAATCCCGCGTGCGGGTTGCGCCCTTCGAAACACGGCCAGCCGAAATTGCGCAGGCTCGCCGGTCCCTGCCCGACCTGCGGGATCCGGTTGATCTCCTCCCAGGCGTTCTCGCCGACATCACCGAGCCACACTTCGCTGGTACCGGGGCGGAACGTGAAGCGGAACGGATTGCGCAGGCCGTAGGCGATGATTCGGCGCGCGTTCGGCCACGCGTCGTCGGCAAGCGGATTGCCGGTCGCGCCCTCGCCGGTCGCGGGATCGATGCGGATGATCGTGCCGTCGAGCCAGACATCGTTGCCCGCGGCTGCGTAGTCGGCCTGCTTCTCCAGTCCCTGCGAACGCAGCGCGCCGCCGTGGTTGAACGCGGGGTTGCCCGGCTGCGAAGGATCGAGCGGCGAGCGCAGGTCCGGGTACGCCGGATTGCCCCACTGCCCGAAATCGGCGCCGTTGAAACTCGCGCCGTCGCCGCCGCCTGCGTAGAGGTAGCCGTCCGCACCGAACGCGACGGTGCCGATCGAGTGGCTCGGGAACTGCTGGTACCAGTCTTCGACCAGCACCGTTTCGGTCGTGGTGCCGTCGAGCGTGATGCGCGAGAGTCGGCCACTGACGACGCAGCCGCCCCCGTTCGTCGTCGCGCCGGGCGGATTCGGGCAGTTCGTCGCAGGCCAGCGCGGAGTGGGGCCGCCGAGGTCGAGTCCGCCGTTGTAGGTGTACTGCACGTACGCATGAGGCACTTCCGGGAAGCGTGGATCGAGCGCGAAACCGAGCAGGCCGCGGTCCCAGAAATCGTGCACGCGCGGTCCGAGATCGGCAGCGAGCACGGGTGCGGTGTCGAGCAGGTTCGCGTAGGCCCAGATGCGGCCGCTCTTTTCGGCGACGAACACGCGCCCGTCGTGGGCGAACTGGATCGCGGTGGGCTGTGCGCGGCCGGTGATCGGGTCGCTGCGCTGGAAGCCGGCGGGAAGCGCTTGCGCGCGCGCGTGCGCCGCTCCGAGCGTGCAGCCCGCCAGTGCGATGACGACGAGGGCGAGTCTCATGACCGGAAATCCTTCCAGGGACAGGCGGCGACTCTACCGTGATGGCGGCCGACGTGAAGCCTGCCCGGCAGCGCGAACGGCCATGCGAGTCGCCGTTCGCGCCGAGCGCAGCGGCCGCAGGCCGCGGCGTCGAAGCGCATGCACGTTGCGGTTCCGGTGCCTGGCCCTTCGACTCCGGCCTTCGGCCTGCGCTCGGGGCGAACGGAGTCGGGTCGACTCCGGCCTTCGGCCTGCGCTCGGGGCGGACGGAATCGGGGCGAGTCCGGCCCTTCGCCTCGAGCATCGCGGTGAAGGGTCGCATCGGGTGGTACGGCCGCCCTCCCGCGCTTTCCCGACCGTGCTGCCCGGGTCGGGTAAAGTACGCGCATGTATCTCGAGTATTACGGCCTGCGGGAAGCCCCCTTCTCGATCACGCCGGACCCGCGCTATGTCTTCCTGTCCGAACGGCACCGGGACGCGCTCGCGCACCTGCTGTACGGGATCGGCAAGGGCGGCAGCGGCGGCTTCGTGCAGCTCACCGGCGAGGTCGGCACCG
>DAIOWG010000296.1:0-4063 GCA_036758645.1 Dokdonella sp.
CCTTCGGCAGCTTCGCGTCGCCGATTTCCTTCAGCGCCTCCCACAGCGACTGCGCGCGGTCGGCAACCTCCGCCTCGCGCTCGATCGCGCCGTTGATGCCGCGTCCCTGCTCCGCGATTTCCGCGAGGTAGCGCACGCGGCTGCCGGGGATCAGCACGGTCGCGCGGGGTTCCTTCACCGACGTGTCGATCTCGGGCTGGAAGTCGCACTTCGACGCACCTGCCTTGCCGATTCCCGATTCCCCATTCCCGATTCCCAGCTTGTGCCGCAAAAGGCGGCACAAGCCCACGAACATCCACGACACGCCCGGATCGTTGAACTGGCTCGCGATCGTCGGGTAGACGGGAATGTCCTCGTCCTTGGTCTGGAACGCGACGCGGTTGCGCTTCCACTGCTTGCGCACGTCGCGCAGCGCGTCCTCGGCGCCGCGCTTGTCGAACTTGTTGAGCACCACGAGCTCGGCGAAGTCGAGCATGTCGATCTTCTCGAGCTGGCTCGCGGCACCGTAGTCGCTGGTCATCACGTACATCGGGAAGTCGACCAGGTCGACGATCTCCGAATCGCTCTGGCCGATGCCGGCGGTCTCGACGATCACGAGGTCGTAGGCCTGGCCCTTGAGGAAGGCGACGCAGTCCTTGAGCATCGCGTTCGTCGCGACGTGCTGGCGGCGCGTCGCCATCGAGCGCATGAACACGCGGTGGTTGCGCAGCGAGTTCATGCGGATGCGGTCGCCGAGCAGCGCGCCGCCCGAGCGGCGGCGGGTCGGGTCGACCGCGAGCACCGCGATGCGCATCTCGGGGAACGCGTGCAGGAAGCGCAGCAGGAGTTCGTCGACGACCGATGACTTGCCCGCGCCGCCGGTGCCGGTGATGCCGACCACTGGCGTGGTCGGCTGGGAATGGGGAATGGGGAATGGGGAATGGTTGGGGCCGGCTGCCCATTCCTTGCGCAGCTTCGCCAACTCCGATTCGCTGAAGGCACCGTTTTCGATCGCGCTGAGCACGCGGCCAACCGCGATCTCGTCGTCGATGTCGACGAACGCGCCGGAGACCAGCTTTGACGATTCCCGATTCCCGATTCCCGATTCCCGGTTCGCCGCCGCGCGGCGAACCACATCCTCGATCATCGCGACGAGGCCGAGGTGCATGCCGTCGTTCGGATGGTAGATGCGCTCGACGCCGTAGGCTTCGAGTTCGCGGATCTCCTCGGGCGTGATCGTGCCGCCGCCTCCGCCGAACACGCGAATGTGGCCGGCGCCGCGCTCCTTCAGCATGTCGACCATGTACTTGAAGTATTCGACATGGCCGCCCTGGTAGGACGACAGCGCGATCGCGTCGGCGTCTTCCTGCAGCGCGGCGCGCACGACGTCCTCGACCGAGCGGTTGTGTCCGAGGTGGATGACCTCGGCGCCCTGCGCCTGGATCAGGCGGCGCATGATGTTGATCGCGGCGTCGTGGCCGTCGAACAGGCTCGCAGCCGTGACGAAACGCAGCGGTGCGCGTTCGGTGCTGGCTTCGGCGGCGACGTGCGGGGCGGGTGAACTCATGGCGTGTCCGGCGTGCGGGAGTCAGACTGCCCATTCTACGCGGCACGCGCGGGGGATGCCTTGGGGCGAGGCTTCGCTGTCGCGGGAGCGGCTTCAGGCTCGAGCCCTTCGCTCGCCCTGTCGGGAGCAGCCGAGTTCGATCGACGCGCGGCAAAAGGCGCCGGCCGCGCTTCGCGCGTCCAGCCTACACGGCTCCGTAGGCTGGACGACCGAAGGTCGGCCGGCGCTCCTGGCTTCGACGCCCCACTCCGCTCTTGGCGGGCACCTTCACGCAAACCCGTACGGCAAGTTCGGCGAACTCACCACGCGCTCGCCGACCGTTTCGCCGCGCAGGAACCGCAGTGAGCCATCGATGACCGCGGGTGCGGCGAGGATGCGGTGGTGGCCGAGCCCGGTGGTCGTCAGGAGGCGCGCGCCGTGCCAGTGGCGTGCGTAGCGTTCGCCTTCGGCCCACGGCACCTCGCGGTCTTCGAGATCGTGCACGACGAGCGCGGGGCGTGCGATGTGCGGCGCATGCAGGTGCGCCTGCAACTCGGCGACGCGCGCGGGATGCGCGGCTTCGTATTCCTCGAACAGGCGCGCGGCGAGATGCTCGGCGAGTCCGACGAAGCGCGCGAAGCGCGAGGCCGCTGCATGTGGATCGGCTGCGGGCGCGACGAGGATCGCGCGCTTGGCGGCCACGCCCTCCGAGAGGGCGAGCATCGTCGCTGCGCCGCCGAGCGAATGGCCGACGATCGCCGCGGCCTCGCCGTGGCGACGCGCGACCGCGCCGAGCGCCTTGGCGAAGTCCGGCAGGTTCGAACGTCGTCCGCTGCTGCGGCCATGGCCGACCTGGTCGAACGCGACGATCGCATGGCCGCTCGCGCGCAGCGCCGCGATCCACGGAACGAAACGCAGCGCGTGGCTCGACCAGCCGTGCGCGAACAGCACGTACGGTTCGCGCGAAGGATCGCCCCAGGTGTAGAGCGCGAGCCGCTCGCTGCCATATGCGAAGTCGCTCATGCGCGCGCCCTCCGCATCCGCGGCGACCGCGCGCTCGCGCGAACTCGCGAGCGGGGTGCAGAAAAGCTCGTACGCGCGATGCAGCGTCGCGCGCGGGTGCAGCCAGCTGCCGAGCGCGAAGCGCGCGCGCAGTGCGAGCAGGCGGTGGTTTCGAACGATCGTGCTATTCCTCGGGACGGCAGTGATGGCCATGGCAACCTCGGGATTCGTCAGGGGACTTGCGTGGCGCGCAGTCGCTCGAGCGCACGATCGGCGTGCACGCGCGCGGCCTCGGGTTCGAACAACCGGATATCGGTGTGCAGCGCGAGCGCGACGCCGAAGATCTCGAACGACAACTGCGCGGCGTCGGTGTCGTTACGCAGTTCACCGATCTCGACCGCCATCGCGATCGCGCGCGAGGTCGCATCGCGCCAGCGCTGCATCAGCGCCACGACCGCGTCGTGCAATGGGCCCGGGCGCGAATCGAACTCGCTGACCGCGCCGTGGATCAGGCAGCCCTGGCGGTTGTCGCGCACCCAGTCGAACCAGCCGTGCACGATCGCGCGGACGCGCGCGAGTCCGCGCGGCGCGCGCAGTGCAGGGATCAGCACCGCCTCGCCGAAGCGCGTGGCCGCACTCTCGAGCACCGCGAGCTGCAAGCCCTCGCGCGAGCCGAAATGCGCGAACACCCCGCTCTTGGACATGCCGACCGCCTGCGCGAGGTCGCCGATCGAAAGGCCTTCGAGGCCGTTGCGGCAGGCGATCGCGTAGGCGCGGTCGACGATCAGTTCGCGCGTTGCGGCGCCCTTGCTGGTGGTCGGATGGCTCGACATGGGCCGACAATAGCACGATCGTTCGTATTTTTACAGCGCTCGCGTGAACGGCCGGGCGCCTCGGCCGGAGGGGCGAAGCTGCCGAGACGCTTCGACCGGGCGCGCGAACAACCCGGGCATCACGTCTTCGGCGCGCCCACGAGGCGGCGGCCGCGTCCTGCCTGGCCGGCCACTGTCCCCGCCTGCTCGTCGGGACTACACTACGCGCCGCGTTGCGCCGGCCAGCCGAGAGCTCGGCCGGTTTCCACAAGCCGTTCAACCCCTTGCGCCCATTCCGACCCGGTTCGCGTTGCGCGGCCGTCGCGGGTGGGCTTTTTCGCGTCAGGAGTCGCCATGATTTTCGAAACCGTCGCCAACACCGGTCACGAGCAGGTCGTGTTCTGCCACAACAAGGACGCGGGCCTGAAGGCCATCATCGCGATCCACAACACCGTGCTCGGCCCCGCGCTCGGCGGCCTGCGCATGTGGCCGTACAAGTCCGAGACGGAAGCGCTGAACGACGTGCTGCGCCTGTCGCGCGGCATGACGTACAAGGCCGCGGTCGCCGGCCTCAACCTCGGCGGCGGCAAGGGCGTGATCTGGGGCGACCCGAGCCGCGACAAGAGCGAGGCGCTGTTCCGCTCGTTCGGCCGCTTCGTCAATTCGCTCGGCGGCCGCTACATCACCGCCGAGGACGTCGGCATCGACGTCAACGACATGGAAT
>DAIOWG010000297.1:0-4040 GCA_036758645.1 Dokdonella sp.
GCTGACGTAGTCGTACAACGCACGCCCGCCGTTCGCTGCATGCACGTTCGGCGCGAGCGCGACCGCCGCGGAGAGCAGGCGCGCGTCGTCCTGGCCCGCCGCCTGCAGCACCGCACCGCCACCGTTCGAAAGCCCGACGGCGATCACGCGCGTACTGGCTGCAGTGAACGGCGCCTGGTCGGGCCGGGCACGGTCGAGCATCGCGAGGCCGAACGCGGCCGCCTGCAGCACATGGCGCCCCCAGTCCGCCTCCGGGTGGTCGCCCGAGTGCGCGTGCTTGACCGCGATGCCCTCGCGCGCGTCGGTCGCGGGTTCGAACTCGAGCATCGCGCTGCCGCGCACGGCGCGCGTGCCATCCAGTGCCACGCCGGTCTGCGTCGCGAGATCGTGGTAGCCGGTGCCGGTGCCCTTGTCGGTGTACACGACCGCGCAACCGCGCGGCAAACCCCAGGCGCCTGCGAACGCGATCGCGCCGTAGATGCCGCGCGAGCCCGACGAGGGCGCCACCAGCAGGCAGCGCGCGTTCGCGTCGAACGCATCCGGTACCTGCAGCAGCACGCGATGCGGCGAATGCGCGCCGGGCACGCGCGCGAACGCCGAGAACTCGCGACCGGGCACCGCGGGGACACCCCCATAGGCACGCCCGTAGCCACCGAGCGGCCCGAGATCGGCGATCCCGTTCCAGTTCGCGTGGATCGCGCGCCGTCGCAGCTCGGCTGGCGAGGGCGCAACCGGATCGGCGAACGCGGGCGGCGACGCGCGCAGGCCTTCGAGCCCGAGTCCCGCGCTCAGCAGGTCGTCGCGGCCGTGGTGGCACGTGACGCGAACCGGCTCGATCCAGTCCACGCTCGGGATCTCCTCCTCGGACGCGGCGATGCGCGGCACGCGCAGGCTAGCAGGATCGCGCGCGATGGATCCGTGACGCCGCAGCGCGCGCATCGCTTCGCGCGATCCATCCTCCACGCTAGGCTATGCGCGACCAGGGGAGAGCGGATGGCGCCGATTCGACAACGCGCACCGGATGCGGTGCGCTGCTACCGCTTCGGCGACCTCGTGGTGGACATGCAGCAGCGCCGGCTGTTCGCGGGCGGACGCGAGCGCCGGCTGTCGCGCCGCGCGTTCGACCTGCTTGCGGTGCTCTGCCGCTCGCCGCGGCGCGTCATCGCGCGCGACGAATTGCACGAGGCGCTCTGGCCCGGTGGCCAGGTCGTTTCCGACGAAGCGCTGACCCAGGCCGTGTTCCGCCTGCGCGCCGTACTCGGGCCCGAAGCCGAACGCATCGTCACGCTGCGCGGCATCGGCATCCGCTTCGACGCGGATGTCGAACGCGAATCCGAGGCGCCGGCTGCGGCACGCGCGGACGCCGCGGCGCAGGGGGGATCACCCGCTTCGGACCCGCAGCGGCCGCGGACGGTCGCGGCTGCGCCGCCGCATGCGGCAGTGGCACGCCGGCGCCGCCGGCGTCGCACGTTCGCACTCGCGTTCGCGCTCGTCGCGCTCGCGGGCGCGGGCTGGGCCGGCCTGCGCTGGTTCGACGCACGCGCCGCGTTCGTCGACGAGGGCTATGCCATGCGCACGCGTGACCTTCACGCCGAGCGCCCCGAATCGCCACACCTGCTCGCCGAGGCGATCCGGCACGACAACGAGGGTGACCGGCCCCGCGCGCGCGCATTGCTCGAAGCGCTGCACGACAGCGACGCGCGCACCCCGTGGCCGGCGCTGCTGCTCGGGCTCTGGTCGGTCGGCGCCGGCGATCCGGCGGCGGCCGAACGCTGGCTTGCGCGTGCGCGCGAACGCATCGCGCCCGTTCGCGACGTCTATCTCAACGCGATGCTGCGCTACGCCGAAGCCGAACAGGCCGGTTCCGCCGAGGACATCGTGCGCCATGCGGGCGCGGTACTCGACCTGCGCCCGGAAGCCTGGCGCATGCGCCTCGCGCGCGCGCATCTGCGCTACCACCAGGGGTTGCGCGAAGGCGCGCTCGCCGAGATCAGCCGGATCGAGGTACGCGCACTCGGCGACCGCAAGCTCGAATCGGTCCTCGCCGATCGCGCGTCGTATGGCGACGTCGAAGGTGCGATGGCGATGCTCGAGCGGCTGCCGCGCGCGAGCGACGCGGCCGCGTGGCACTACCTCGCGGGACGACTCGCGTGGAGCCGCGGTGACGGTCGCGCGGCGCTGCGGGCCTGGCTGCTCGCTGCCGCCGAGGCGAAGAAGAACGGTCGCAGCGGCATCGGCACGCGCGCCAGGGGCGACGCCGGCGTGGCGGCGATGTTCGCGGGCGACACGCAGGCCGCGATCGCGCATCTGGAAACCGCGCGCGTCGGCATGGCCGAGGCCGGCTGGGTCAAGGACGAAGTCGACGTGACCCTCGTGCTCGCGCAGTTGCATGCGCTCGAAGGCAACCCGGCCACGGCGCGCGCGGAGTTCGCGCGCGCGCTCGCCGCGTGCCGGCGCGGCAGCGGAGGCGAACTCATGCGCACGCACGCGGCGCTGGTCGGGACTCGCCTGTTCCCCGACGCAGCGACCGGCTTCGCGCCTCCGCAGGATGCGGCCGCGGCGGCGTTGCTCTCGGCGCGCCACGCGCTGCTCGCGGGCGACCGGCAAAGCGCGCGCGACGCGCTGCGCGCGGCCGAGCAGCGCGGCGCGCTCGAACGCTCGACCGCCGACGAGGCGCGCCTGCTCGCGGCCGAACTCGGGTTGCCGGTCGCGCCGGAGCGCGCGTTCGATCCGCCCTACGCGCCGAGGTCAGGCGCCGCCGCGCGCCTGTTCCTGCCTGCGAGTTCCGCGCCAACCCGCTGAGGCACCACGCAATCTTTCCTCGTCATGCTCGGGTTGGACTGCCGTCAGGCTGTCGCCGCGATGTGCGCCGAGCATGCGCGCCCTTCCGCCAAGGGTTGCCTGGAGTCCGCGCATGTCACTGCGTCCATCGATGCGCCGCACGGTCGCCGCCTGCGCGTGCGCGCTCGCGTTGCTGGCCCTCGCAGGCCCGGCCGCGGCGCTGACGACGCGCTGCGTCGGCACCTCGCAGCAACTGTCGGATGCACTCGCGGAAGCAAGCAAGGCGGTGGCCGATTCGCTGTTCGTGATCAAGGTTCGCGAAGGCACCTACACCAGCACGACCTCCGCGCCGTTCGAACTGTCGATGAGCCGATGGGAGCAGCTGGTGGAGATCTCGGGCGGCTGGTCGGGCGACGGCGGTGCCTGCGAACACACCAACTTCGACCCCTCGGCGACGACGATCGCGGGGAGTGCGGCCAAGCGCGGGCTGTACTTCACGTTCACGACCGCATTCGGCCAGCACCTGTACCTGCACGACGTCACGTTCACGAATGCGCAGTTCGCGGAAGCCGCCGGAGGCGCCTGCGTGTTCGGATCGGTCATGGCGGGTTCGATCGCCACGGTCGAACGCGTGCTGTTCGACGATTGCCGTGCACCGAACGGGGAGCACGCAGCCGCCCAGCTCGTCAACGCAGGCGAGCTCACGCTGCGCAACGTCGCGGTCCGGTCGGGGACCGCCGCGTACAACGGCGGATTGTTGGTGTACACCCACGAAGCAGGGACCTCGCACATCGCGCAGGTCAGCGTCACCGGCACGCAGTCGACCGATGCCGGCGCATTCGGCAGCGGCATCGTGCTGATGGATTTCGAGTCAGCGATGACGCGGCTTTCCAACAGCGTGAGCTGGGACAACGACGTCGACGGACCCGACATCTGGGTGCACGGGCCCTCGGTCGTGCTCGAGCGCGTGCACTACGGAAGCCTCGGCGGCACGCCCGACGCGAACATCGCGCCAGGCATCGGCGACCCGGGTTTCGTGGCGCCGGGCAATCCGCGCCCGCGACCCGATTCGGAACTGGTCGACAGTGGCGTCGGCACGCCCGCGGGCGGCAGTGGCACGTTCGACGCCGATGGTCACCCGCGCGTGCAGGGTGCCGCGGTCGATGTCGGGGCTTACGAAGCCGCGCCGGCTCCGGACGCGATTTTCGACGACGGCTTCGATGCGACCTGAGTCGCGCGGCGGGTGGCGACAGCGAGGC
>DAIOWG010000298.1:0-4031 GCA_036758645.1 Dokdonella sp.
CCTTCGAGACCGCGATGCTGCGCACCGTTCATGGCGTCGGATTCAGGCTGGAAGCCGAGTCGTGAGGCTCGTGCCGCGCATGCTGCAGACCCGCGTGATGCTCGCGTTCGCGGGATTCACGCTGGTGACCGCGGCGATATTCGGGCTCTATGCGATCGTCTTCATGTACGCGATCGAGGATGCCTCGTTCGAACGCATGCTCGGACAGGAGATCGCCTATCAGCTGCGCGAGCGTGCCGCGCACGGCGACTGGGCCGCACCGCGCGAGGCATGGATGACGATCCATGCCGATCCCCGCACCTTCCCGCCCGACATGCGCGCTGCGTTCGAGGCGGAGCCCTGGCGCACCGAGTTCGCCGGAGCCGACGCACGCCATTACCACCTCGCGCAGCTGGCGCCGCCCGGGCCGGCGCGTCCCGCCTGGCTGCTGGCCGAAGTCGGCGCGCAGCTCGTCGTGCGCCCGATGCGCCACCAGGTCCTGTTGCTGCTCGCGATCAGCGGCGTGCTGATCGTCGCGGTCGCGCTGCTGCTCGGGCACCTGCTCGCGCGACGCACGACGGCGCCGCTGTCCCGGCTTGCGGCCCGCATCGACACGATGTCGCCCGGCCGGCTGCCGGTCGGCTTTGCCCGGGACTATCGCGACGACGAGGTCGGGATCCTCGCGCGCGGCCTTGAAAACCTGGTCGGACGCGTGCACGCCTTCATCGAACGCGAGCAGGAGTTCACCCGCGATGCGAGCCATGAACTGCGCACGCCGCTGACGGTGATCCTCGCCGCAACCGAGCGGCTCGCGACCGAACCCCAGCTCTCCCAGGGAGGCAGGCGCCAGCTCGGACACGTTCGCCAGTCGGTGCTGCAACTGGAGCAGACCGTCGCGACCCTGCTCGCGCTCGCACGCGAGCAGCACGAACCACGGGCCGCGGCGGTTCCGGCCAGGGTGCTGCCGGTGCTCGAGCGCGTGATCGTCGATCAAGCTCCGCTGCTCGATGCCCGTGCGGGTGCAGATGTCGACGTCGAGATCGACCTGCCGCCATCGACCGCGATCGCGCTGCCCGAGCCGGTGCTGCGCATCCTGTTGTCCAACCTCGTCGGCAATGCGTTCGCACACGCCGAGCGCGGCACGGTGCGCATCGATGCCCGGCATGCGCGCCTGCGCATCGCCAACGGCGGCGACGCGCGCGTCCCGGCCGCACGCTGGCGCGAGGCCGAGCCGTTCAGCAAGCGAGATGGCAGCAGCGGCTTCGGCCTAGGACTCGCGATCGTTCGGCGACTGTGCGAGCGCCATGGCGTCGACCTGCGCATCGAGGATGTGGATGGGCAAGTGATCGTGAGCGTTCCGATCGAGGGCGGCACGAGCACCGACGAACCGGACGCACGGCACGCCCTGCCCGGGTCGTGAACGACTGTCGCGGTCGCTTGCGCAGGCAAGATCAAGAGCGGTCCCCTTCTGCCGCTGCGCGGCATCTTCCCCCGCAAGCGGGGGAAGCAGGAGCACAAGCGCGTCGCAGCTTCCCTGGGCGGCGCCCGACGCACGCGGGCTGTCACATCGTTCGCGCTGCGATCACGGCCAGCCGACCGCGAGGTCGAAGCTCACGTCGCAGGTCATGTCGGTTTCGTCCATGCCCGGGCCACGCGCCTCGGTGAGCACCTTGCCGGTGAAACGCTTGCCCTTCGAGGACAGCTCGACGCGGCCGTTGCCGCCGTCGAGGCCGGTCAGGGTGCCATCCGCGGCGAGGTACATGAGGTTCACGATCGTGCTCATGTCCAGTTCGCCGCCGACATGCGCGAGTTCGATCCAGCCCGCGTCGACCGCTGCATGCTGCGTCTCGATGAAGTCGCCGCGCGCGCTGGTGAAGGTGCTTTCGCCCGGCGCCGTGCGGCAGTCCGCGCACTTCGCGAGCGCGGCGCGGTCGAGTCGGTTCGCGGTCAGGTAGATCGTGGTGGTGACGGTCCCCTCGGCGCTGCGGGCGTCTTCGAACGCGATGCCATCCCGGAACTCGAGGCGCTTGCCATCGCGCTCGCAATAGCCCGAGACCGAATCGGCCTGGGCCGTGCCAGCGAGCAGGAACAACACGGGAATGAGGACGGCGCGCATCTCGCTACTCCGAATTGTCCCGGGGTGGGACGTCGTCGAACATCACGTTGCATGGCGCCCGCGCGGGCCACGCCGCGATCACGGCCTGGCAAAGACCTTGCGGAACACGTCCGGGGCTGCGCGCCTGTAGATGTCGGAATGGTCGTATCCGGGCCAGGACTCATGTTTCCAGCGAAGACCTGGCGGCGCATGGTCCTTCATCACGGCCTTCAGCGCGACCGCGGCGCCGCCGATGTCGTCGTCGCTGGCGGTCGCGAAGTACAGGGTGCGCGCACGCGCGCGCGGCCACCCGGCCAGGCGCGATGCCGCACCCTCGACGAGCGCACCATCGTTCCACCAGAGGCTCGGGCTCAACGCGATGTAGGTGTCGAACAGCTCCGGCCGCACGAACAGGGTTTCGAGCACGAACAAGCCCGCGAGCGATTCGCCGACGATCGCCCTGCGCGCGCTGGTGCGGTAGCGGCGCTCGACCTCGGGCATCAGTTCGTCGGCGATGAACGCGCGGAACGCAGCGGAACCGCCGACGCGGGGCGCGATCCTGCGATCGCTCGCGACGGCGGTCGGGCCGGTCAGGTCGCGTCGTCGCTCGGTGTTCTCGATCCCGACGAGGATCATCGCTTCGATCTCGCCCGCACGGATCGCGGCCTCGACGGTCGCCGCGACGTGCGGGAAATCCTCCTCGAGTCCGCCGTCGGGCATGTACAGCACCGGATAACGCACGCGCCCGTCGAGCTCGTATCGCGGTGGCGTCTGCACGTTGATCCGCCGCGCTTCTCCGAGCACGCGTGATTCGAGCAGGAAGGTCGCCTGCACCGGCACGGAATCGGCCGCACTCGCAGGTCCGGCCGCGCACGCAAGCATGCACGCGGCCAATGCAATCGATCCGGTCTTGACCATCGACACCGCTTCCGGGACACACGGGAACCGAATGATCGCACGACGCATTCGTCGTCACGTCGCATTGCGTGCGCGCGCGACTGCATGCGGTCGGCAGCCGGCTCGAGGCGGCGCCGTCGTCAGCGCGTCACCCGCGTGGATGCCGACTCGAAGCCATCACGCACCCTGCATCGAAGTCCGGATTCGGCGCGCGCGCGATCAAGGCGCCACCCGCAAGGCCCCGTCGGCGCCACCGCGGGCCCGCCGAGCGGCGCCCCGGTGAACCGGTGAACCGGTCGCAGCGATGCACGCGGTTGCCCCGGAGGACCAGCAGCGAATCCCGGTTGCGAGGGCGAGGCCGGTCGGGCGCACCGGCCCACCTGGCACGATTTCGACGAGCTGCCCGGTCGGCGCGAGGTCGCGCTGCGCGACGACGCGCGACCTTCGCGGGACCTTCGCGCGATCTGCGTTGTTCCTCCCTTCGGCGCGACCACGGCATCCTTCGTAGTCGGATCGCCCGCTGCCGCGTTCCGCTTGCTAGCATGCATGCATGCAAGGCAGCAGCCCTCCCGCGACCGCCTACCACTTCCTCGAATGGCGCTACGAACCCTCGCTGCGCCGACTGGTCGGTCCGGATGCCGAAACGCGGCTGAAGCCGTTGCCGGACCGCCTGCTGCGCTGCCTGCTCGACGCGCCGGGACAGGTGCTCGCGCGCGACCAGCTGATCGCACAGGTGTGGACGCGGCGAGAAGTCAACGACGAAGTCCTGTCACGCGCGATCGCGGAACTGCGCGCGCTGCTCGGCGACGACGCGCGCGAACCGCGCTACGTCGAGACCCTGTCCAAGGGCGGCTACCGCTGGATCGCGCGGGTGACACGCGGGGTCGCCGACGCCCCGGGCGCGGCGCCGCAGGCAGCGGGCGTCGCCCCGCTCGCAAGCCCGTCGCGTGCGCCGCGCCGCGCGATCGCGTGGGCCCTCGCGCTGGCCGGTCTCGCAGCGATGTTGCTGCTGGGGGGCCGGTGCTCGTCCGACCATTCCCCGTCCGATGCCGACTTCCTC
>DAIOWG010000299.1:0-4001 GCA_036758645.1 Dokdonella sp.
GAGATCTACTGGGACGACGCCTTCCTCGGCACCCAGGTCGGCGCGGTCACGCGCGGCTCCTACACGCTGAAGATCGTCGACCCGATCCTGTTCGTGAAGAACTACGTGCCGGCGTCGTACCTGCAGTCGGGCCAGGTGTTCGACTTCACCGACATCGACAACGCGGCTGCCAGCCAGCTGTTCAATGAAGTGGTCGCCTCGCTCGCACCTGCGTTCAGCCTCTACTCGAACGATCCGGGCAAGGGCAATCGCATCACCAAGCTGCAGCAGGATTCGCTCGGGTTCGCCAAAAGCCTGTCCGAAGCGGTCGAGAACGCCTACCAGTGGCGCTCCGACCGCGGCCTCGCGATCGTCAAGACCGCGATCGTCTCGATCGAGTACGACGCCAACACGCGCGAGTTGCTCAAGACCGTGCAGCGCGCCGACGCGCTCGCCGGCCAGCGCGGCAACTCCAACCTGCAGGCGAGCATCGCGCAGGGCATGCAGTCGGCCGGCGAAACCGGCGGCGCAGCGGGCATGATGGGCATTGGCATGGCCTCGGGCATGATGGGCGGCCTCGCCGGCCTGCAGCAGCCGGTCGCGCCGGCCGCACCCGCGGCGGATGATCCGGTCGCCAAGCTCACGAAAGCGAAGGAGATGCTCGACCGCGGGCTCATCACGCAGTCCGACTACGACGCGCTCAAGGCCAAGGCGCTCGGCCTGTAAGTCCCGGCGCGCGCCACATGTCCAACCCACGCGTACCACCGACGCCGGGACCCGCTGCGGTCGGTCCCGGTTCTCCGCAGGACGTGCCTCCGCCCGCGGGCAGCTTCCCGATCTACCCGGACACCCTGCCCGGACCGATCCGCGATGAACTGCTCGCGCCGGATCCGGATGCGCTCGACACCTCTTCGGCGGAATTGCGCGACGGCGCGAACCGTTGCCCGAAGTGCGGCGCGACCGACGTGCGCCACAAGATCGGCAGCGACCTGCTCGTGTGCCTGTACTGCCGCAACGAATGGCAGGCAGAGCGCGTCGAGGAGGCGTTCGGTCTCGGCGAGGGCATCGGCGAGCTGCGCGGCACCGTGATCGCATCCGGCGCGCGCGACATCGAAGCCGATGCCTCGGCGCTCGTGAGCTTCAAGTGCAGCGGCTGCGGCGCCGAGGTCACGGTCAATACGGGAACCGCGATGACCGCGCGCTGCCACTGGTGCCGGCACGTGTTCGGCATCAACGAGCAGGTGCCGAATGGCGCGGTCCCCGACGCGGTGTTGCCGTTCCACGTGCACAAGGAGGACGCGGTCGCGCGCATCCGCCAGTTCGTGCACAAACGGCGGCTGTTCGCACTGAAGGAATTCAAGGCGCAGTTCACGCCCGAGAACGTGATCGGCGTGTACCTGCCCTACATGATCGTCGACGGCAATGCGAGCGCCGAAGTGGAGGGTCGGGGCGAGATCGAGACGCGTCGCTACACGCGCGGCAGCGGCAACAACAAGACCACCTACTACGACGCCGACGTGTACCAGCTGGAGCGGCACGTCGATTTCACGGTGGACGACCTGCCGCTCGAATCGTCCGGCGAACGCGGCAACCTCGACACGCGCACCAACACCAACAACATCATCAACACCATCCTGCCGTTCGACACCAAGAACGCGGTGAAGTGGAACGCGTCCTACCTCGTCGGCCACTCCAGCGAAAAGCGCGATCGCGACGTCGACCACCTGCACCCCCGCCTCGAGGACCAGCTGCTGTCCATTGCGCGCGCGCAGGTCGTCGATTCGGTGGCGGGCTATGGCCGCGGCGTGCGCTGGGAGCGCGAGCGCCTCGACGTGCACGGCACGCGCTGGGTCTCGATGTACCTGCCGGTCTGGCTGTATTCGTACCACCAGCCCGGACGCAATGGCGGCCTGCTGCACTACATCGCGGTCAACGGCCGCACCGGCGAGACGATGGGCAGCGTTCCCGTGCAGCAGTGGAAGCTGCTGCTCGCCGCGCTCACGACCGGCACCTTCATCGAGGGCATCGCCCTCTGGATCCTGGCGCATTCCTCATGAGCGACGACGGCGGACTCTGGCTGCTGCTCGCGGGCCCGGCCGGCGGGACCGCGCTGTACTGGGCGTTGTACCGGTATTACCGCAACACCGACAAGTCGCACGCGTTCGAGCGCGAGACGAAGATCGAGGCCAGGCCGATCCGTGGCGCGGATCGCGACCGCAAGGTCGACGAGATCAAGGGCACGCGCGAGTCGCGCATCAAGGGCGACAACGTGCGCGA
The DNA here is from genome assembly GCA_036758645.1 of Dokdonella sp. Classification (GTDB taxonomy): domain Bacteria; phylum Pseudomonadota; class Gammaproteobacteria; order Xanthomonadales; family Rhodanobacteraceae; genus Dokdonella_A. The sequence continues at coordinate 2,257 of DAIOWG010000299.1, forward strand.
GTTCCGCAAGCGCGTCCAGCGCGACGATCGCGACACGAGCTGACGCCCGCCACGCGCGAGGCGCCGCCGCCGGCACGAGCGGACGCGTCCCGAGCGCAGGCGAATCCGTTGCACGGCCGCGTCGCCGGCGTCGTGTCGATCCAGGGCAGCGTCGTTCGTCGACCAGGAGAATGCTCCGGCGATGCGCGAGTGCATCTGCGGGGCCGCCCTGTCACCCACACGAGGACCCGCCATGAAAATCGTCACCAGCCTGAGCTTCCAGGGCCAATGCCGTGAAGCGTTCGAATTCTACGCGCGCGTGCTCGGCGGCAGGATCACCGCCGCGTTCGAGTACGGCGATGCACCGCCCGGCATGCCGGTCGCCGAGGACAAGTCGTCGTGGCTCATGCACTGCTGGCTCGAGGTCGGCGACCAGGCGCTGATGGGTGCCGACATGGACACCGAGTGGGCACCCCATATCGGAGAGCCCAAGAACGGCTTCGACGTGACCCTGCACACCGACGACATCGACCAGGCCCGGCGCTGGTACGATCGGCTTTCGGACGGTGGCAAGGCCGTGATGCCATTCGCCGAAACATTCTGGTCGCCTGGATTCGGCTCGCTCGTCGACCGGTTCGGCATACCGTGGATGGTCAACGTGACGCCATCGGCGGAGTGGAGACCTTCGCAGGGCTGACGTGCCGCACCGCGCGGCCACGCGGCCGCGCGATGCCGGTACCGTCACGACACGACTGGAGGCCATGCGCATGCCGAAGGCGCCCGCGAAGGATACGACCCGCAAGCCACCCGAGCCGTCGAACGATCACGCCGAGGTCGCGACCTGGCTCGCCCGCACGATGCCGGACCTGCAGCCGATCGTGGCGTACCTCGACCGGCTGATCCGCGGGACGATTGCGGACCTGCATTACGCGGTGAAGTGGAAGAAGGCCTACTACGGACTTCCCGGACGCGGCTGGATCATCGAGATGGTCGCGTACGACGTATCGGTGAACCTGGTTTTCTTCGCGGGCGCGCAGTTCGACCCGCCGCCGCCGCAGGGCGAAGGTTCGCGCTACGTCAAGATCCGCACGATGGAGGAAGCGCGCGCGCCCGAGGTGCGCGCGTGGATCGGGCAAGCCGCGAAGCATCCGGGCTGGAGCTGACGGCCGCGCCGCCGAGGGCAACGCCCGTGCGCGCGCATCGCCACGCCGCGCTGGCGATCCGCTGACACCGGTCCCGCGCCAGGTGGAACGCAGCGCGGAGCCAGCGCGAGTTCCATGCAGACGTCCGCGGTCGCGTACGGCTGGCCGTCCGGAAGCGGTCGCTGCCGGAACCCGAGCGATTCATACAGCTTCAGTGCCGGTAGCAGCTTCGTGCTGGACAACAGCGTGACGCGCTCCGCGCGGCCGTGCGGCTCACAGTATCGCGCAGCGACGCGCCCCGACTACACTGTCTCGCCCATGTCGAGACCTCACCGATGACCGAGCCGGTTCGACTGGCCAAACGCGTGGCCGAACTGGCCGGGTGCTCGCGCGCCGACGCCGAGCGCTACATCGAGGGTGGCTGGGTATCGGTCGACGGCGAAGTGGTCGAGCGACCGCAGCACAAGGTGTCGACGGAACGCGTGACGATCGATCCGTCGGCACGGCTCGAGCCCGAGGCGCCCGCCACCGTCCTGCTGCACAAGCTCGCCGCCTTCAACGCGATCAGCGGCGCGAGACCTACGGCGACGCTCGTGACGATGTCGACACGCTGGGCCGACGACG